>NZ_CP073106.1 GCF_018138085.1 Stutzerimonas stutzeri | reverse complement strand
CCGTTTCAGGCTTCATGGAATGGCTACTCGGCGACGATGGATCTCCGCGTGACCTGTATTAACTAGCTTGCCAATCCGGGGTGTGGCGAGAACTCGGAGGAAATGAGTACACATACTCTATGGGCAGCCAAGGATGGCGCTGCAGTAAGTCATCAAAATTACTTGAGCAGTGGGGCACTGCCAGATACGAATTTGTTTCTACAGCGTCCACCAGCTTTCATGTGCGCTTCTCCGGTGTCTATTCAGTAACTACACAGCATCTTGGTACTGCCGACCAACATTACAGCTTGCCAAACGTAACATCAGATGGGTTTACAACAGTGCGGCACGGAGGCGCCCAGCATCAGTTCTTCTGGTTCGCGATTGGTCGTGGAAACTGCTGATAAAATAAAGGGGCCTAAGGCCCCTTTATTTTTAATTGTCAATTCTTCGCGCATTGGTAGAGGGTACATGGATAGCAGCCACCAACTGCAATACTGAATGCCGTATATCTTGAAAAGCCAACGGGGCAACTGCATGCGCCTGTAAGGGGGTTTCCAACATAGCAGCCCCCATGTCCCGGGCTATAAAAGTACGACCCTCCCCAAGAGCCTCCAGCACTCGGTGCTGACCACACCCCGGATTGGCAAAATGAACTTACAGCCGTTTAAACCAGGCGATGCGCTGTGAGCTGGTTGCGACGAGCGATCTGATCATGAAGCAATCGCTTGCTGAAAGGATCGTACTGGTTGATTGGTAGCTATACCAACCCTCTGTGTCCGCTTTAGAAGCTACCTCAACTGCTCCGTTGACCACGATCTCCACGCCCATTGAATCGCGCACGTCGCCCCGTATCTGGGCATATACCAGGGCATTTGTACCGAGGCAGTAATTGGCGTTAAAGCTCAGAGGAGTCCGAGCGCCGACATCAATGCCTCCTCCTGTAGACCACACCCCGGATTGGCAATCAGATCTTCTTAGCGAGTGCCATCCAAGAAAAAAGACTAATTGCTCTACCTGCAGAGGGCGTCGCTCCACAACTAGAAATTGCTGTTGACGCTGGACTTGCACCGCCATAAAGCCTGAATCCAAATTTCGTTACGTTGGTAACAGAGTGGTCGATAGCGTCCATTGCTCCTTGAGCACACGGCGTAAACGGAAATAAAAATTCAGACGTGACGATTATCTGCGGAATCTCAGGCATCTCCTCGGGGAACGCAACATCAATATAGGGCATTGTGTTGCATATGTTCTGTGCCGGGTTAGACCAGTACGTGCCGCAGTTCATGGTATAGGCGCGTCCGCTCTGAATCTTCGTTTCCTCCGCAGCACGCCACACCCCGGATTGGCAAGTTCAGAGCAGGCACGCCGCTTGACATACAGTATTTTGCCCGTCAGATCCCGGCGCTTTATATGCCTCCAAATACCAGTTTGCACCACTGTTATATGTCCTGCATGACCCCATATATTTTGAGTCTTTGAAGAAATAGCTTATTGCGCAGTAACTGTACGCACCCAAGGCGATGGTGTTTCTTTGGCCCGTCGCAGCAGAGATTGAAATCGAGGTCGCTGCATTCAACGCACCACTGCCCTTCCACACCCCGGATTGGCAATGTTGTTCTACGCAACGCCCAGTGTGTCGTGCTTTCAGGGCTTCTGGCCTCACTCTAATGCTATAAAAAAGTGTGACCCCCCTCAGTCGGCAGCCCTGCTTGGAGGCAAAGGGGATCCAGCATGATGATGTCTGCCTCGTTGACCTGCTCGAGATATTGATCCGGGGCAGGAACTGGGCGCTTGTCCCGAAGAGCTACCATGAGATGCCTCAGCAAGGCGTCTTGCGCGCTCTGTAGTGCGATTTCATGTGTCGGGCCCTGTCCTTCTACCCCTTCAAAGTCCAAAACCCGTACAAGAACGCCCTGGGGGGTCTGCCGTGTCACGGCGGGGTAGGGCACCAGGTGGTTGACGACCACCTGCTGCCCTCGGTGCTTGTTCCCTTCCAATTTCTTCACCAGCTTGGAGGCCTGGAGATGCGTGTATCGCTTAAGCATGGCTAAGGACTTGTGCCCGCTGATGGCTGCGACCTCCATGACGTCGAGGGTGCCGAGCTCGAAGAGGCGAGAGCAAGCTTCATGACGAAGATCGTGGAAGTGTAGATCCTGAATGCCGAGCCTGATCATCATGATTCGCCATGCTGACTTGAGCCCGTTGCTCGTGTAGCTGAATACGCGGCCCTTGGATTTAACCCCAAGGCGAATCAAAGCGTCTCTCGCCTTTATGCTCAGAGGTACATCCCGCTTCGTTCCGTTTTTCGTCTCCGGCAGATGAGCAACGCGATTTCGGAGATTGATATGCTCCCACTCCAACTTGAGCAATTCGCCTTGGCGCATGGCCGTCTCCAACGCAAGGATTACGATCGAGTAGAGCTCGTGCGTTTGGTGGTTATGGCAATAGCGAAGAATGATCCGTTCTTCTCTGGGCGAGAGTCGGCGGTCACGGCCAGGAGGTGACTTTGGTTTGCGCACGTTAGCTACTGGGTTTGCATCGCACGTGCCCCACTCGATGCGGCCGATATCGAATACGTTGGATAGCAGTGACATCTCAAGCCTGACTGTCGCCGGCGAGATTGGCTTTCCGGTGCGCTGATTGAGTTGCTTCAGGCGGTCGTCACGGTAGTCGGCGATATCAGGGCTAGAGATCTCGCGCATTGTCTTCGCGGCTATCGGTGAACGTAGGATATGAGCTATGCGATAGCTCTCCTGGGAGTATCCCTTTTTGAGAACGGAGACCTTGCTACGGTAGAGTTCCAGGCCTTCAGCGAGAGTGACGTTCTTCTTGCGCATTCATCTCTTCCAACTTTGCCTCGACCAGGCTCGTAAGTTGGCTTAGAGAAACGTGAAGAACCTGGCAAAGGCGGACAAGAGTGTCTAGGGTCGGCGAACGCTTTCCACGCTCAAGCAAGCTGATGAACGATCGATCCATCTCGGCTTCAAATCCAAGCTTTTCTTGTGACAGATTCACCCCACGCCGAAGGTCTGCAAGGACTCGGCCGAAAGCTTTGTTGTGATCTGACTCTTGGTTGGAACTCACGCGCCGGCCCGTATTGAGTAGGCCGGGATTGTCGAGATGCTGACTATTGTCGTCAGCGGACTATTGTCCGCGTTGATATCAATCAGCTCCGAAGGTTTATATTTAAGCGACTATCTCGGCTGCAACCTCCAGATATTTAACGTTTTTTCCCATCCCCCCGCCCTTCCTAGGGAAGGGAGCGAGTCGGCCTCTGTCCCCAACGGCCCAGGGGGAAAAGCAAACCCCCTGAACCGCTGGCGGAGCCTTACTTCTCAAGCTCCTGGTGCAAGGGCGCGCTTCGCTTCTGTCCTCACCCGTTCGGTGCTCTCCAGCAAAGCTGGATCCGCTCCGCATGCGGCTTCCGGGCAGACCCTTGACCAGCAACCACGCCAAGCCATCGACTTCCACCGGCGCCTACGCGCCTACCAACCCCGCCACCTGGTGATGGCCATCTCGTCCTGCAGCAGCTCCTTAACCAGATCCGCGCCGCCGGCGCCGATCGACAACACTTGGTGCACCTGGTCGACCTCGAGCAGATCGAGGATCCAGCTCCGCGCCCGGGGAAGGCCTGCAGCAGCTCCACCGCTGCGCCGGCCTGGCCGGTACCGCCGCCGGCGGACCGCCTCGAGCACGCGCGCAGTGTCAGCACCTGGTGATGGCCACCGCGCCCTGCAGGAACTCCACAACCAGAGCCGCGCCGCCGGCGCCGGCGCCGATCGGCAGCAACAGCACCTGGTCGACGTCGAGCGCGCCCAGGATCCAGCACCGCACCGGGGGGAGGAGGCGGGCCTGCAGCAGCTCCACCGCCACGCCGGCCTGGCCAATACCGCCGCCGGCGAACAGCCTCGAGCACGCGCGCACCACCAGCACCTGGTGATGGCCACCATGCCCTGCAGCAGCTCCTTAACCAGATCCGCGCCGCCGGCGCCGATCGACAACACTTGGTGCACCTGGCCGACCTCGAGCAGATCGAGGATCCAGCTCCGCGCCCGGGAAAGGCCTGCAGCAGCTCCACCGCTGCGCCGGCCTGGCCGGTACCGCCGCCGGCGGACCGCCTCGAGCACGCGCGCAGTGTCAGCACCTGGTGATGGCCACCGCGCCCTGCAGGAACTCCACAACCAGAGCCGCGCCGCCGGCGCCGATCGGCAGCAACAGCACCTGGTCGACGTCGAGCGCGCCCAGGATCCAGCACCGCACCGGGGGGAGGGGGCGGGCCTGCAGCAGCTCCACCGCCACGCCGGCCTGGCCAATACCGCCGCCGGCGAACAGCCTCGAGCACGCGCGCACCACCAGCACCTGGTGATGGCCACCATGCCCTGCAGCAGCTCCTTAACCAGATCCGCGCCGCCGGCGCCGATCGACAACACTTGGTGCACCTGGCCGACCTCGAGCAGATCGAGGATCCAGCTCCGCGCCCGGGAAAGGCCTGCAGCAGCTCCACTACCGCCCCGGCCTGGCCGGTACCGCCGCCGGCGGACAGCCTCGAGCTCGCGCGCACCACCAGCACCTGGTGATGGACGCCTCGCACAGCAGGAGCTCGATATAGGATTTATTTTGTTATTTGTTAGTTTGTTAGTTTATTTGTAACTGAGGGGTGCATGGAACATGCAGGTGACAAGCTCGCCACATTGAAGGCTTCTTGTGCGACGCGGGCGTTTCATCGCCCGCAGATGACGGGAACAGACTCGATCGATTGAGAGGATCTAACGATCACCACCGTTGTCTCCCAATCGCAAGCCAGGAGGGGTGAGTCGATGTTGCAATAGGCCGAATGGATCTGATGACTAATTCCAAGCACACGCAGCAGGCAGCCACGTCCCGCAACACGACGGGCCTTTACGATATCTTCCGCGGGCGCATCCCAGTACAGCAATTCGCCGTCTGCCTGTTGAGTGACAGCAGTTACGCCCTCGGGCCACTCATTGACTAGGGCGGCGATATCGACGAGCGAGAATGGGCTTACCGGAGTTGGTAGCTGATCATCGAGCCCGGTCAGGAAGTTTGTGTGAGATGACATCCCAGGTCTCCAACAACAACGTCTTTGCCACGACGCCCGCCGGTTAAAGCGGGCGGCATCGTGACTCAATTCACCTACTGAAAGCTGACCTGTCGGAAGGAAGCTGACTGGCCTTTCTCAAGCATCCGTACTGCTCCGGTCTGTTGCGGCTTGAGATACTTCAGATCCTTCTCTTCGATTCGCAGTTTTCGTGCCGCATCGCCCCAATCCGAAGTAGCAAGGTTCAGCAGCAGCAGCGTGCCGGCGTTTTTGATGAAGTCTTGGGAGAAGTGTGCTGGCGACTGACCGGCCAGAAGGATCGACAGGCCGAATTTCCGCATTTCGTTCACCACCACGTTAATGGGGTTGCTCGCGTCTTCATCATTGAATTTCTTGGACTCGTCGAGGACGATCATCCGGCGCAGCCGGCCGCCACTTTCGCCGCGCTGCATCATTTCGCGAATGATGGCGCGCATGCGAAAGCGAACGAACATTTTGAGTTCATCTTCTGACTGGGCGAGGGGCTTTAGAATGTACCGGCGGATCCTCGCGTTACCGAAGGGCGGAGGGTTTGGGTTGAAGATCCCGGTTGCGCTCAGGTTCTCTAGCCTGGTGATAACGCTCAGCAGCACATCCTTGCTGTTGTACTTGATAGCCTCCTCAAACTCCCGACCGGTGTCCATGCTGTTGACGAAGGTGGTGTAAGCCTCGAGCGCTTTCGCCTTCGAGCTTTCCATCCGTTTCTCAAGCTTCTGCAGCTCTTCGTCATTGCCGTTGCCGCCGGATCGGGTCAGCTTCATCCGAAGCTGATTCACGCCACTCATGGCCTTGCAATAGTCGTCGAATGCGCCCAGGGCATTTCGGCCTGTGTCCTTGTCTTCAATGCCCATCCACAATGCTTTCAGCTTTCGTTTAGCGAAGCTGATGACGTCGCCAATGGCCGGGTAAACCTCTCGCAAGCCGCTCCAGTTCCGCTGCTCAAAGAGCTCGCGCAACTCGCTCTCCGACGCTTCACGTTTCGCCCATGTCCTGGGGTTGTCGGCAAAAATACCTTTCAGCATATAGGTGTCTGTCAGGAGGTGTCGCAAGACACCCTCCTGGTTACCGCCAAGCTGCCGCGAGGTACTGTTGATCGCTTCAATAACATCATTCACCGCGCGCCGCACTCCACCGTAGTGAGGGTCGGTATTGAGCACCAATGGATTGAAACCGTACCGCGTCGACTCGGAGAACATCACCGTTTTAGCGCCTGGGATCTCGATATCGCCGTGGTAGTCGAAGATGTCGATCTCCACGTCGTCGGGCATGGAAGTGACGAACTTTCTGATCCAGTGGGTTTTACCCGCGCCGGATGTTCCCGCCACACCAACATGGTGGTTGGAGACCTGATCCTCTCGCCAGAGAACAGGAACCTTGGCACCATCTCGTGCCTTCCAAAAATCGTGGCCAATCAATATCTGGGACATAGTCTTTCCTTACTCGTCGAAGGCGGAATCAGGGATTTCCGCGTCATCATCCTCGGGCATCAGCTCATAAGGATCATCGTGTCTAGGCTCATGCATGTAGCCTGTCAGGCCAGCAGCCTCTGCTTTTCGTAGGGCTTTGCGTGCGGCTTCAAAAAGAACAATTCCTCGCTCGGTCGGATTCACTTCGAAACGTTGGATGTCGTTCATGTGATCAGCCGCATCGCGTACCGCATCAAGAATCGGGTCGATCAAGCTGGGGTAATACGGCTTCTCGCTGCGCCGTAGCTGCGCGAAGATGTAGTCGGATGCAGCTGGATCCTGATCGCTGACCTTCACTGCGGAACGGGGAAGGCGCGCGAACTCTGGCCGTTCGATCTGGAGAAACCGGTTGATCTTTGCGGATAGGCGAGAAGACTTCTTGTCCTTATCCGGTATGTAGAACGAAGCGCAAGGCACAACTGCGTCTTTGAAGATCACCAGGCCCTCGCCGGAATTGAGCCCTTTCAACTCGCGCAGCGTAATGCGCTGGCGTTTCTCGACGCTCGCCGTGCGGTTCTTGTCGTACGAGGAGGCGAAGGTGCCGTTGACCGATTCGTGGCCTGTGAGAACGCTGTAATAGGCTTCGCCACCGGCTTTCTCCACCAGGTCGAAGGTGTCCTCTGGATCTTCGAGCGCAAGCGTCCACTTCACTTTGGTGTTGGCGATCATCGACGCGGATTCTTCGCCGGCTTCACCGCGCTTCAAGCCTTGGACATCCTGGACAGCCGCCACCATCATGAAGCCGAGCGATCGAGCCTGGGCGAACATAACCGCGATGCCGGCAGCGAAGTAGTAGGCCAGCTCGTCGCTGATGATGATGTATGGATTCGGTGCATCCGTTGCTTTCGCGTCCAGAACTTCGGCCTTGGTACCCTCCAGGCGGTAGCCAAGGTTTTGAGCCATCATCAGGCGGATCGAAGAGATATAGAGCTTGCCCAGCGAAGCGGCTTCGGAAGCCGATTTCTCCAACGACGGGATCATCACCACCAGGATTCGATTGTTCAGCAGAACATCGAGCATATCGATCTCGGGGTACTTGTCATCGAAGATGAACCCGTACGTGTCCATCATCATCCCGAGAGTTCGAGAGAACTGACCGGTCAGATAGCCATGCTGGTTGAACACTTCGGGATCCCACTGCGTGGGATCGTGAGCAAGACCTGGATTGAAGCCTGGCAAGCCCGTTTCGAAGTAGGCCTTGATCGGCAGGAACGCGAGCTCAGGAATCTTGCCTTCCATGCCTTCGATGTAGAACTTGACCAGGTTTTGCAACGCCATGTAATGGCGGATGACCCCGATTGAAATGTCACCCTCACCCTTCGCACGCTTGTAGCAAAGAGTGCGGATCTCGGCGTCGATCATGTTCAGCGCTTTCTGCTGCCATTGTGCGCCGTCGCCGCCGGCTTGCGGCTGCAACGACGCCATGAGCTGCAGCAAAAAATCGGCAGACCCATCGAAGAAGGGATTCATCGAGTTCGACTGTGGCAGGACAGCCTTACCAGCGAATCGGCCTTCCTCGCGCTCAACCATCGCCTTGAATGGATCCATGCCACCTGTGAGGTAGTTCAGGATCAGGAAGTCATCCTCCCGACCGCGTCGGCGGGACAATGACCAGAGACAGAACGCCAGGTTCGAGTCTGCCTTTCCATCTCCATACGAGAAGCCGCTTCCCCAGCACAGCGCGTTATAGGCAATACCCATTAGGGTTTCGCTTTTACCGCTCCCGGTGGTGCCTGGCAAAAAGAGGTGCGTTCGAGCGTCGGAGTTTGTCAGCCATAGCTCCCTGCCTTGCTCTTCACGATCAGGTGAGCGGAAGAATCCTAGATAGAGGATCCCGCCAGCAGCCAGAAAACGGCGCGCCGTACGAGATTTTCGGATGAGGCCGAACAGCTTGCTCTCCTCAATCAACTCCTCGTAGAAGTCCGTTTTGTCCACGCCGCCGACATCCATCGGTAGCCGAAGAGGCATCATGAATTTCTGCTCTGCAAACGACATATTCGTCATCAGCAGAATGAACACCCACACCGGCCAGAGCGAGGGCAGGGCCAACTGCACAACGGCGAACACAATCAGCGCGTTGCGGTAGTTGGTTGGACGAAATAGGCGCGCCATCGACCGGTCCCAGACCGATCGCGTGTCCCGCGTGATACTGCCGGGATCTATCTCGTGATGTTGATCGAGTGCCATTGAAAAATCCTCAGCCGAGCGGGACGCCGATCAGTTCTTCGAACCGCAAGCGCAATGCGTGACGAAATACCAATGCCTTCTGCAGGCGTGAAAGAATCGCGCTCGCCCGGGCGGCAGCGTTCACTTGGGACTCAGGCAGAGACCGATCGAGGCGATGAACTACGTAATCGCTCAGGAACTGACTCAACGGTACTGCTGATTCAACCTGTTCAAGCCACGCCTGAATGCCTTCAGCACGGATAAACGAGTCAGGGTCGTGTCCTGCAGGCAGAAATAGGAATTTCCCAGTCTGACCATCCTTCATTGTTTCAAGCAAAATGGCCGCGGCTGATAGCGCGGCGCGCCTGCCGGCGCGATCACCGTCGAAGGCAAACACGACCGTATCGGCATGAAGTAGGAGCCGCTTCATCTGCACCGCCGTCAGGGCAGTGCCCATCGGGGCGACCACGCGTGGATCACCCTCTTGGTGTGCTCGAATCACATCGAAATAGCCTTCACCCACGACAGCAAGTCGGTCTTTTCTGATCGCGGTCTTGGCGATATGGAGACCGTATAGCTCGCGGCCCTTATGGAAGAGGTCGGTCTCCGGGCAATTCAAGTATTTGGGAGCCTTGCCAGGATTTTCCAGGATGGTTCTGCCGGCGAATCCCACCAGGTTCCCGGATTCGTTGTGGATAGGGAACATGATCCGGTTCCTGAAGCGGTCGTAGACCCGTTCGCCCGCCGAGTCGACGGCAGCAATACCGGCTTCGATCAGCTCTTGGTCGGAAAACCCCTTTAGAAACGGGAGAACTCCACTTGCAACCGCGCCTATGCCGAACAACTCGACAGAGCTTTCAGTGAAGCCCCTGGTATCAACCAGGTAGCGGAGCCCTGCAGGGTTCTTCTTCAATCCACGAACATAGACCCTGCCGACCTCATTCAGCGCTTGATAGAGTCTGGCCAGACGTTTCCGCCGCTGCTGATCGTCCGGGCTCTCTTCTTCTGCCGGCGGAAGCTCGATCCCGAAACGATGGGCTAGGTAAAGCACGGCTTCGTGGAACGACTTGTGCTGCCTGCGCATAACCCATTCGATAGCATCTCCCCGGGCCGGACAGCCATAGCAGCGGAAGGTGTTGCGAGTTGCGCTGACATGAAAGGATGGCGACTTTTCCTCGTGGAATGGGCATCGGGCGACAAAGTTACCGCCGGAGCGACGCAGCTTGATCTCTTCGGCGACAAGGGCCGGCAGATCAACTTCCTCACGAAGGTCATCGAGAAACTTATCGCTGAACCGAACGAATCTCGCCATCAGGACGCACTCCAGAGACGCGTAAGGCTCATCGGCTTGCTTTCTGCTCGAGAGCAGCCCATGCCGCGAGGTTCTCCGCATCAGCGCGGCGATTTGTCGGGAACTCCATGCCAGCGGCATTGATGATTGTCGGTGTGCCTGGGAAGTTCATCGCACGGAAGAACTCGTCGTTGGCTGCAATAGCTTCAGAGGAATCAGCGCAGCTCTCTGCACTGGCAGACCCATGATCACCTTGGGCAATTGCCTTCCATGCGGAAGCTCGACCTTGGCCCGCCGGGGTGCAGAAAACAGTATTCAATAGGCTCTGGCTCTGCCGGCCACCAACAACAGAAACCGGGAACACAACGACCTTGTAGTCGCTTGAAAGAGCTTCGAGAACAGGCTCGAGGCGACGGCAATAGGGACACGAAGGATCAGAGAACACATAGAGTGTTCCCTTGGTACCTTCAGAGATAGTGACCGAATACTTGCCAGAGTTGGCTCCGGACTCCAACGCACTTGCTAACGCACCTGGCTCCGGGCGGGGGACAGCATCGCTCAACGCGGACGGGGCAGTAGCGGCAACCTCGCGCGGAACACCCGTGTTCATCTGAACCGCTGGATGCACGACACCATTGCTACCGCCACTGACCAACATTGCCGTGGCAATCGTGTTGAGTGACAGCACAAACATCAACGCCACAATAGGGGCCACGATCCATTTGAGCGCCCCAGTGAGCCAGCTCGCTACTCTGCGACGAAGCATGTACCGGCTCACCAGGTGACGAACTTCCTGCAGCGCGTTATCTGCAAGGTGGGCTCCGGAAAAACTGTCGATGAGCACGCGCTTACCGGTCTCGTGCAGAGTCGCGAAGAGGGACAAGTTGTCATCCCCGACCGAAAGCGTAACCCCTTGATCAAGGCGGATTACCGAGAGTTGACGGGAGCTACCCGTAGCCAGGAACTGGACAAGGAGGGCATGCCCCGAGATGGTTGCCGTATCTTTGATTTTCATGTCACGCCTCGCTATTCGTTGGGGCAATCAGGCCGATTTTGATGAGGTATTTTTCCAGTCCGTCGATCGCGTCATCGACATACGGATCTACCAAGCGATATCCGATGTCGTGGACGAACTCTTCCCACAGCGCCTGAGTGAACACTGCTGACGATTCTTGGAAGGGGCCTTTCCGGCCGGTTGTGTTAAGAGCAAACCAGAGGCCTCGATCCATGCCCTTGAGCCACCTGAAATGGGAAGATGGAACCTTTCCGGTCTCCATGGCCTTCTTGTGCATGGCGTGCAGAAGAGTCCTGGCGTACCGGTGCTTGGTTATCCAAGCTTTGGCGTCCGGTGAGCTGGAATACTTTTTGAAAGCCTTATCTGCGAGCGAAAGGTCTGGGTAGCCCTTCTTCCCTTCAAAGGTTCCTTGGTGGCAGGACCAGTTCAGGTCATCGAGCAGCTCCTGGGCTTTCTTTCGGTCGCGGCCGTTGAAGAAGATGCGTGAGCCAAACACCGCAAAAAGCGCTTTTTCGTGAGGAAGCAGATCGTTCAGAGAGTTGATCGGTTTGCCCAGATCCTGGATGAGCAAGGCACGACACCGATCACGATCCAACCGGCCATTGATCAATACGCCGTGCCGTTCAACCCACTCCTCTGGATTGAGCGAGCTCCGGTGTTCCTCAGGGTCTTCGTTGAGAAGGTCGCCGTAGTAGAGCGTCGGGATTACTGCTGGCGAGTGCTTTGAAACGATCCAAGGGAGGGTATCGACCGTCACTTTCCGGCGGGTCTTGTTCGACGGATGCGATATTGCCGCTCGCACACCCCGGTATGTCAGATAAAGCGGGATCCAAATGAAGAAGTACCCCGCCTGGTTCAGTACGTCGACGAGCTGCAGAAAGGATACCTGGCCAGGATTAGATGCAAGGCCGGCGGCATGGATCCGAATGTCTCGCGCCCAACTAGGAAGGAAATTCCAGTCGAATATCGAAAGCTGAAGCCATGCCCACTTGAGCCCGTTGTAAGCGATGGCTTTGTGTTCCAGATACCAGATCACCACGATCAGCACGACGAGCAGGGCAAGCATGCCGAGGTGAACCAGCCCCATGTCATCTCTACGTCCGTCGCCAGAAGCACTCACGATGAAATCCCCGTTGAAATAGCGTTTTAGCTGCCGTCAGGCGCGTGAAAGTAGGGTGAAATTATTTTGTATGGTATATATCCTACGGAAAACGCGCAAGCGAAGCGCAGGAGAAACCTGCACTTTTGGGGCGCGACGAAACGAGAGTCATAAGAGTGGGGGTGAACGTGGAAGAAGTGGTTCTGTGGATCGCTGAAAAGGACTCGCTGATTTCTGACGCGATCCTGCCGGCGTTGCCGGGGAAAAACGACGAAGAATCGAAAGGGTACGTGCGTCGCGGCAATCATCATTTTGTGGCGCTGAATGGTCATGCCTTGGAGCAGGCTATGCCAGACCACTACCTGCCCGACTCTGTGCCTCGTACCTCGAAAGGAAGCAAGGTGTGGCGCCTTGAAGATCTACCGATCGTTCCAACGAGTTGGCACATGGTCGAAAAGGAGTCGAAACGCGCGCGGCTCCGGAAAGTACAAGAGCTTCTGCGATTGTGTACGGTCGTCCACCACGTTGGCGACCCGGATCCAGAAGGCCAGCTGATCGTGGATGAAGTCCTGGAGCACTTTGGGAACCGCAAACCGGTCAAGCGGGTTCTGATCAACGATTACAACCAGACCAAGGTGAAGCAGGCGCTGGCAAACATCCGAGATAACAACGAAGCAATGTTCCGCGGCTGGTCTTTATGGGCAAAGGCGCGCAGCCGATACGACTGGCTCGTCGGGATCAATGCCACCAGGGCCATGACAGTACGAGGGAAGAGTTTGGGCTACGGTGGGCTGTTGCCGGTGGGGAGCGTACAAACACCTGTCCAGTTCATCATGGTTGAGCATGACCGAAAAATTGAAGGCTTTGTCTCACGGCCCTTCTTCAAACTTGCTGCAAGGATTGAACATCCTGCAGGAACCTTCGTCGCGCGGTGGAAACCGAAGGACGGCCAAGACGGGATGGAAGACGGTAGGCTTGTTGATCCACTGATCGCTGAGAACCTCGTTGTGAAGGTCAAAGGTCAGAGCGGAAGCGTCAGCGATCACCTGGTTGAACCCAAGGAGCAGCCAGCTCCACTTACCATGGGGCTGGATGAGTTGCAGATGGATGCATTCAGCCGCTATGGGTACACCGGTGACCAAACGATGGCCGCCGCACAAAAGCTCTACGAAACCTACAAGGTCGCCACCTACCCGCGATCGGATAACCGCTATCTATCTGAAGCGCAGCACGCGTCAGCACCTGCAGTGATGGATTGCATCTTCAGGCTGCGGCCCGACCTCTGTGACATGCGCGAGCTTCTTGATAGCAGCCGCAAGTCAGCAGCGTTCGATGACAAGAAAATGGTGAACGGGAAGGGCGAGCCAACGCCGCACCACGCCATAGTGCCGACCATCCCAGAGATCGATGTTGATCTATCTGCTTGGAGTCAGGTTGAACGCGACGTTTACGACATGATCGTGCGCTCCTACCTCGCTCAGTTCGCGCCGGACCACGAGTACCTCAGCACGACAATTCAGGTTGATGTAGCCGATGAGACCTTTGCCGCCCAGGGCAGGATTAGCACTGCGGAAGGGTGGAGACTCATCTTAAAGCCAGTCGATAGCGATGAAGATAGCGAGGGCGCCGACACCGAACCTGAAGCTGATCAACAGCTACCTACGGTTGCTATCGGTGATCGAGTTTCGGTTGTCGACTGCATTAAGAGCGCCGCGAAAACAACCCCGCCGGCGCGCTTCGACGAGAAGCTCATCCGGGCAGCGATGAAGAATGTACATAAGTACGTACGTGATTCCGCAATACGCGCACGCTTGAAAGAAGGGGATGGCATCGGCACTACCGCGACTCGCAGCCCTATGATCAAGGAAATGAAGGATCGAGGAGTCATCGTCCCTATTAAACCCGGCTCCTCGAAGCTGATGACTTCAGAACAAACCAGAGCGCTCATTGATGCACTGCCGTCCGATGTCAAAGAGCCGATGCAAGCGGGCGTCTTCAAGCTAAAGCTCGACCAAGTAGCTACCGGTGATCTGCCGTTCGAGCAGTTCATGCAAGAGACGATCACCTACGTCACGGGCATCGTCGCGCTGGCGAATGACGTACAGATGGATCTTGCCAAACCCGCTAGCACAATGGACGCACCGTGCCCGCGTTGCAAAGGTCAGCTTTCAGATGAACGAAAGGCGGTCGTTTGCACAGGCTGTGACTTCAAAATGTGGAAGGAGGTCGCCGGAAGGGCTTTGAGCGCCACGGAGATCAACCTACTGCTCGCTGGCAAAACCACTCGCGAGCTCAGCGGATTCGTCAGTGCGGCAAAACGTAAGTTTTCTGCGAAGCTGCGCCTGGATCTGGAAACTGGAAAAGTGCAGTTCGTTTTCGAGGAAAAGGCTTCGACCGCTCTAATAGACCTGTCTGTCCCGTGCCCGAAATGCAAAGGCCCTTTGCGCGCCATGGGCAACACAGTTGAGTGCGCTGAAAGCTGCGGCTTCAAACTGTGGACGGAAGTTGCCAGCCGGCGCCTCGAGACGGGCGAGCTGAACGATCTCCTGGTGAAGGGGCGCACAGAATTGCTCTCGGGCTTTGTCACGAGCAAAACGCCCAAGAAGAAGTTTTCGGCGAGACTGGTTCTGGATCCACAAACGGGCCGGACTTCATTTGAGTTTGAGGCCCGCAAATGAAGCCTTTGGCTCACCTGGCTATGGTCGCCACGCTGCTGAACGTCGCGGCCTGCTCCGATGGCAATACAACGGAACCCGAGCCATCGGCGACCCGGAGAGAAACCATACAAAGCTTTCATACCACGATATCGAAGGTGCGCAGTGCCTCGAACGAGTGGTACGAGGTGGCCATCGCGGTTGATGGGAGCAATTCGTTCGCCATGCCTGTTTTCTTCATGAGCAAGGGGCAGTTTGTCCAACTTTCAGACGAGGCAGCAGCAAAGCAGATCGACCGGTGGCTAAAGGAGCGCGCTGAGGGTGTAGCCGCTTTCGGCGCATTTGGTCAGCAGTTTGGCGAAGGCAAGCCCTTCGTCGCGATCGACGTGGAGAGGGGAGAGTGATGTTTCCAGAGCTAACAGCGGTACCAGCCTACGTGGCCGACGACAAGAACGGCGGGAGCGTGCCGTTCATCATTTCACTACGGCTGTTCGATCAAGAGGGTAATGCTCGGATCACGCCCGCCGTGGAGAGCTCCATAAACAAAACCGTCGACATCACCGGGCGGGAAGGTATCGCACACGGCGTCATGAGTTCGGCCTCCGACATCGAGAACAAAGCAGAGGCCTACGTGAGGCGGGCAATGACTATTGCCGGGGCCATTGTGCTATTTCGTTGTGATACCCCGGAATTGTGCGAGCAGTTGATGACACACCTGAGTTCGCGTTTCTCGTTGAGTCTCCTGCAGGAGAGCCCAGAATGACAACCGAAGGCTTTTGGCTTTGGGCTCCGTCCCTTCCTGTGGTTGGGATCGCTACAGCGGCTATGAAGTTGTTCCCCTACTAAGTCCGAGGAGACCATAAATGACAGTAACCTGCGATTTGCCGCCGAGCGGTTTTACCCGAACCATAACAGAAGTACATGAGTGGACTAGCGGTGTAGTAACAGCGGCCCGCAAGCACCTCTCTGGGGCTGTCAGTGTTCACCTCTGGGCCTATCGGTATGGGCTAAATCAGACTCTTTCCTGCGATCTCTTTGACAGCTCAGGCGGCGTCTATTGCGTAGGGCTCCACGCTGTTGGCCAGTACGCCCTCACCCCAGCTAATCCTCACGACGCTGAGGCCATGGTTCCTGACCTCGTGGATGCGACACACATTGCGGGCATCATCATTCGAGCCCTCGACGCAGCAGTGTCCGTAGGCCGTTACGTCAATGAAGTAAACGAGGCGGTTTTAGCTCAGCCGCTCGGGCCTGGCCATACAAATGGGCCTATGGCCGTTGCCGGCAAGCAGGCCTGAATGTTCAAGGAAACCAAGCAGACGCCGATCGACAGGTGTTTACTATCCGCCCTTTATGGGCGATTATGCCCATAAAGGGCATCGGTAATCATGACAAAGAACCAATGCAGAGCCGCTCGAGCGTTACTCGAATGGACACAGACAGACCTTGCTGGCCATAGCCTAGTGTCACTGCGGAGTATCAAGGACTTTGAGACAGGTGCAACAGAGCCCCGGCGCAGCACGCTAGAAGGCCTGAAGCGTGCGTTCGCGCAGCAAGGGATACTGTTCCTTGACCAAAGCGGTGTAGACCTCAAACAGGGGGAGCAGACCAAATGAAATGGTATGTGGTGGCCACAGGCATTTTTGCCGCTCTCTTGGCCTGTTTATTCGGTGCCGGCTCCTTGCTCACCGAGGATCCGAGCCGATCCAGTGCATGGGGGCTCATTGCAATATTGAACGCAAGTATGGCGATCGCGATGGCTCACAACGTCCGCAGGGCCAGCAACAACGCCTGAGAAACGAGGACTATAGTCTGCGGATGGCGCTTTTTTGAGTTTGTATTCTGGCCAGAATACGAACCAAAGGAGCGAGAGCGATGGCCCGCCGAAAGCAACCGCCTGAGAACCAGGATCAATTCACGTTCGATTTCACCTTCAATCAAACCATCGAAACCATCGACGCTCTCCAGGCGGAAATGGACAGTGACGATGAAACAGGAGTAGCAAATTATGCTGACCGGCCAACACCAACCACTGGAACTCGCAGCGAAAGTCCTGCAGAAAGAAACACTGCAAGCAGTCCGGAATTCTCCCTCGTTCAACCTGCAGGGGTGGAAGATCCTCGACCGCTGGGCATTCAACAACCCGCAGGAGCTGCGGGCCTTGGAGGATCAGGGCGAAGTGATCCTGCTGGGTCGTCTGTTGGAACAGCAGCAGCTGGAACAACAGGTTTTGAGTCGCTCGCTGGACCAGTTACAGCAGGGCCAGATGGAACACGAGATCCTCGCGCAGAACGAGATCAACACCGAGCTGTAGCTCCATCACGCAATTACCGTATCTCGTCGTCAGACGCGCTTGGTGACGGCGGAGCCAAGGCAAAATTCCGCGACAACATCGCGGCCCTCCAGCTCGTAAAAGAGCTCCGCGAAGCAAACCGGCAAGCGAACCAGGATGAACAGGCGATTCTGGTTCGCTATGTCGGGTGGGGTGGACTTCCCCAAGCATTCGATCACCAGAACACTGACTGGCAGAAAGAATACCTCGCCCTTGCAGATCTCCTCACTGCAGAGGAATACGAGCGAGCGCGCCGATCGACACAGGACGCGCACTACACCTCTGAAATTGTTATCAACGGGATCTACGAAGGTCTGCAGCGCATTGGCTTCGATGGTGGCCGGATCTTTGAGCCAGCTGCAGGCATTGGCAACTTCATAGGTCTGACGCCAAGCGGCCTGCAGGACAAGCTGAAATTCACTGCCGTCGAGCTTGATCCGCTGACCGCCGAAATCGGTAAGCACCTGTATCCCCAAAGCACCTACATCAACAAGGGCCTGCAGGACGTTGTGATACCTGCTGGCCACTTCGACGCGGTGATCGGGAACCCGCCCTTTGGCAGCCAGACACTGTACGACCCCCAGCACCGTGAATTGGGGGGCTTTTCCATTCACAACTACTTCCTGGCCAAGTCGCTCGACAAGCTGCGCGCCGGTGGCGTCATGGCCATGGTTGTGAGCCGCTATTTCCTCGACGCCAACAACACCGCAGCTCGCTCGTATATCGCCGACAGAGCCCACCTGCTGGGAGCCATTCGCCTCCCGAATACGGCGTTCAAGAAGAACGCACTGACCGAGGTGACTACCGACATCGTTTTCTTCAAGAAGGCACAGGCCGGCGAGGAAACGGACAAGAGCTGGGTCAATGTCGGTGAAATACGTGACCGTGAAACTGGGCGCCCGATCACCATCAATCAGTATTTCGTGGAACACCCTGAGCAGATGGCAGGGAAGATGGTGATCGCCCATAACATGCACAGGGAGACTGCTGACCTGGTGCCTGAACCGGGCGTTGACCTGAAGGATGCTATCGCCGCGCGCCTCCAAGTCCTGCCCATGAACGCCTACACCTCGGCACGTGCGCAAATCTCGCACGAGGCTGCGCCAGAAAAAGCCCAGGTAGTGCTGCCGGACACGCTCAAGATTGGCTCTTTCTTCCTGACTCCGAATGGCCGCATCGCGCGGCGCCTGCCTGACGTTCTCGACCAGCACGACTACGTCGAAGTCACACCTAAAAACGAGCGTGCCGGCGAACGCATCAAGGGCATGATCAAGATCAGAGAAGCACTACGAGACTTGATGCTTGCGGAGCAATCCGACACTACAGCCGACTTCGACCTGGCAACTAAACGTCATGGGCTCAACCAGGTGTACGACCTGTTCGTCCGCAAGTTCGGTCATGTGAGCGCCCAGGCCAACCGGCTTGCCATGCACGAGGATCCTGAATACCCGCTGTTACACGCGCTCGAGAGCGACTATGACAAGGGCATCAGTGTAGACACAGCGAAGAAGCACGGTGTGGATCCTCGTCCACCAAGTGCAAAAAAGGCGGCGATCTTCACCAAGCGAGTGATGAGCCCGCGCCGCCAAGTGACCAAGGTCGAAACAGCGAAAGACGCCCTGGTCGTTTCGATGAATGAAACCGGCCGTATCGACCTGGCCCGCATGGTACGCCTCAGCGGTAAGCCAGAAAACGAACTCATCGCCGACCTTAAAGGCCTGATTTACCTCAACCCGGCAAACCAGCGATGGGAAACCGCTGACCAGTACCTGACAGGCAACGTCAAGGACAAGCTCCGCAACGCAGCCGCTGCTGCCGCCGAGAATCCTCAGTACAGCGAAAACCTTGAGGCGCTACGCGCTGTTCAACCGGCTGACATTGAGCCTGTAGACATCTCTGTGCAGCTTGGCTCCACGTGGGTTCCAGACCGAGACGTAGAGGAGTTTGTTCGTCACCTCCTCGGGCGGGTTTCTTGCCGCGTTACCTATCAGGCCTCGCTTGGCAAGTATCTGGCCAAAATCGGCCAGGCCGACAGGACAACTGGCTGCGTGACCTGGGGTACCGAGCGTTATCCTGCGCATCAACTGATCGAAGCGATCCTTCTTGGACACGCCATTCAAGTTCGCGACGAAGTGGGCAAGGACGAGCGTGGCAACAAGATCTATCGGATCAACGAAGTCCAGACCGCTGCCGCAAACCAGAAAGCGGATGAAATCCGCCAAGCCTTTCTGGATTGGGTATGGGAGGACAAGGAGCGCCGCGAGCGACTGGCGAGGATCTACAACGATCGCTTCAATACGAACGTCGCTGCACGCTATGACGGTTCGCATCTGCAGCTTCCCGGCGCATCGCTGGACATCACCCTGCGCCCTCACCAGAAGGATGCCATTTGGCGAGGCATCCAGGACGGAACCGCACTCTTCGACCACGTCGTCGGCGCCGGCAAGACCCTAGTCGCTGTCGGTACCGTGATGGAAAGCAAACGCATGGGCTTGATGAACAAGCCGATGGTGGTCGTGCCGAACCATTTGTTGCTGCAGTGGAAGGACGCGTTCTACTCGCTCTACCCGAACGCCAACATCCTGGTGGCCGAAAAAGCTGACTTCAAGAAGGAAAACCGCGAGAAGCTGTTTGCCCGAATCGCCACAGGCGATTGGGACGCGGTGATCGTGGCGCACAGTTCATTCAAGAAGATCGGCATGCCCGAGGAGACCCTCCATGACATTCTGTCGGAGCAGATCAACGACCTATCCGATGCAGTGCGGCAGCTCAAGGCAGAGAACGGTGACCGCATCACCATCAAGGAGATGGAGAAAGCCCGAGAGCGAATGAAGGAACGTCTCGAGCGCAAAGCGGATACCGGCTCGAAAGATCAGGCTGTCAGCTTTGCTGACCTTGGGGTCGATGCACTCGTCGTCGACGAAGCGCACGAATTCAAAAACCTCTATATCACCACCTCGCTGAGCCGCGTATCTGGCCTTGGCAACCTGGCAGGATCGGAGAAGGCGTTTGACCTGTTCGTGAAGTGTCGGTACCTGCAGCAGCGCCACGAAGGGCGAGGAGTATTTTTTGCCACCGGCACGCCGATCAGCAACACCATCGCAGAGCTCTACACAATGCAGCGCTATATGCAGTACGACGAGCTCAAGGCCCGTGGCATCGTGCACTTCGACGCCTGGGCGAGCACATTTGGACAGGTTGTGTCCGGGTGGGAGCTTGATGCGACTGGAGTGAATTACAAGCTCAATAGCCGCTTCGCGAAGTTCCAGAACGTCCCTGAGCTGATCACCCAATACCGGACCTTTGCTGACGTTATTACGAAGGCAGACCTTGATCGCCAGGCCGAAGAGCGGGGTACCAGGTTCCCGGTACCGAAGGTCAAAGGAGGACGGCCTCAGAACATTGTCGTCGACCGATCGAGCGATCAGGCCCATTTCATGGGCGTTCAGTCAGTTCAAACCGATGATGCCGGGCAGCCGATATATCGTGCCGATGGGAGCCAGGTTAAAGAGTGGAACCGTGGCTCGATCATCCATCGGATGGAAAACCTGCCGAAAGATCCACGCATCGACAACCCGCTTAAAATCACCAACGAGGCTCGCAAAGCAGGCCTCGATTTCAGACTGATCAATCCCGCGGCACCCGACCATCCGGATTCGAAAATCAACGTCGCGATCGACAATATTCACCGGATCTGGTCGAGCTGGGACGAGCGCAAAGGCACGCAACTGGTCTTCTGCGACCTCTCAACGCCCAAGCTCAAGAAAGCGGCCGGGCCTGCACCTGCAAATGACGATGATGAGGTAGATGACGATCTGCCCGCAGTGTCCATGGACGAGCTCCTCGCCGGTAGCTCGCAATTCAGCGTCTACGACGACATCAAGGCGAAGCTTCTGGCGCGAGGGATACCCGCGCACCAGGTGAGGTTCATCCATGAAGCCAGCAGCGATCTGCAAAAGTCGAAACTGTTCGACGAGATGAACAGGGGCGAGGTGCGCATACTGCTCGGCTCTACCGCCAAGATGGGAGCAGGTACCAACGTACAGCGCAGGCTGGTTGCTGAGCACCATCTGGACGCACCGTGGCGACCGAGCGACCTGGAGCAACGCGAGGGAAGGATCATCCGCCAGGGCAACTTCTTCTACGAAGAAGATCCTGAAGGCTTCGAGGTGGAGATCCTGCGCTACGCCACGAAACAGACATACGACAGCCGTATGTGGCAGACGATTGAATACAAGGCTGCCGGCATCGAACAATTCCGAAAAGGGGACACGCTACAGCGTGTCATCGAGGACGTGGCGAGTGAAGCGGCCAACGCCGCCGAAATGAAAGCGGCCGCGACGGGGAACCCGCTCATCTTCCTGCAGGTGAAGTTAAGTGCCGACCTGAAAAAGCTGGAAGCGGTCTACTCCAACTTCAAACGCAATCTGCATGGTCTTGAAAGCCGCATCGACTGGCTGGCCGGCGCGGACATAAGAGCTGAACGGACGATCAGCCGTTGCAATGCCGAAATCGCTATTCGTGACGCGAACACCCGTGATGAGTTCGCTTTCGAGGCAAATGGCAAGGTCTACGGCGAGAAGGACCGCGAGCAGGCCTTGGCACAAATCATGTACAGCATGAAAAAGGCGATCGAGAGCAAGGCACAGACACTGACAGACGCTGCGGCTGAAATTCCTGTTGGCAAGTACCGAGGCTTCGAGATCGAGGTTTATGCCCGCCGGGAGACACTACAGTTCTGCCTGGCTGGGCATGACAGCTACGAACCAGATAACCTGCGCTATTCCGCCGACGACAAGTTCAGTCTCGCGGGCTTCACCAGCCGTCTCGACAACTTCCTGGCCAAATTCGAGACGTGGCGTAGCGATGCTGCTGAAACTCGCGACAGAGAGAAAGCTGAATATCAGCGAGCGCTGCTGGAAAAGGACAAGCCGTTTCCCCAGCAGGCCAAGCTCGAGGACTTGAGGCAGGACGTCCGCGACGTGATGACAGAGCTGAAGCTGATGCAGGCTGATGATAACCATGTGTCGACCTGGACACCTCGATCGCAACGTGAGGATCAAGCACCGCAACAAGAGAGGATGAGATTGCGGATGTGACCCGTGGATACGGGCCGGCACGCCGGCCCTTTTCCTAGGCCGCAAGCGGCCTATCCCATCCCCCCGCCCTTCCTAAGGAAGGGAGCGAGTCGGCCTCTGTCCCCAACGGCCCAGGGGGAAAAGCAAACCCCCTGAACCGCTGGCGGAGCCTTACTTCTCAAGCTCCTGGTGCAAGGGCGCGCTTCGCTTCTGTCCTCACCCGTTCGGTGCTCTCCAGCACGCTGGTTCCGCTCCGCATGCGGCTTCCGGGCAGACCCTTGACCAACAAACCAAGCCAACCGCCGACGTACAACGTCGCCGATATACGCACCCACCAACTCCAGCACCTGGTCGACCTCGATCGCGCCAAGGATCCAGCACCGCACCCGAGGAAAGGCCTGCAGCAGCTCCACCGCTGCGCCGGCCTGGCCGGCAGCGCCGCCGGCGAACAGCCTCGAGCGCGACCACCGCTCCACATGAGCAGCCGCTGGATAGTGCGCCATTGTCCATAGTAAACTATGGAGGCACGTACCTTTTCGGAGCTGACTGATGAAGGTTGATGGATCTGTTTTAATCGCCGGGAACGTTGAGCCTGAACACTTCGAACTTCTGCTCAGCGATACCAAGACAAGCGGCGAGAAGGTGATTGCTGCGTTGCGTGACCACCTCGTTAACGGGATGTCTGCCAAGGAAGCTACCTACAAACACGGGGTGACACCGAGCCAGTTCTACAACCGACTTAACGGTATCCAGCAGAAGCATGCGTTCATCTGTTCGGTGCTGAAATTCTATACATAAGCATGGATTCTTCTTGTATATTCCACGGTTTACTATAGAATATCCCTTGTTGAAGTAGATCTCTGAGGGAAGGGAAATGGCAGCAGGTCAATTGCTTGGGAAGGGGTTTCAGGTGCTGAGCATCCAGGGTGGGTGTTCTATCGAGGTCCTGTATTGGCTGGCACCTAACGCGGTGTGTTTCACGACTTGGGAGCGCCCCTTTGATTCGGTCAACTTCGATAAGGCAGGCCAGGCTTGGAGCGTCTCCGAAGGCCTTCCTGCAGAAGCCGTGTATATCGGTTCTTATCCAAAGCCGAAGGCTGTCAGCAACGCGCTCGTTGAAGCCTAACAACCGCTGCCCGGTGCGCCGGGCGGGCCACCGAATCAGGAGCCAATGAACATGTCCAGTTACTCCCAGTGGGAAGAGGCGGTGACTCAGCGCGTTGCAGAAATGGCGCAGATCGCATACTCCGATGCCGCCGGCATCGTTGAGGGCCAACCATTTGCGCTACAGCAGGCCTGGGGTCTAGCCCTAGACGCTAGTCAGACTGCGGCCAAACTACTGGCAGAGGGGGTGTAATGCCGACTATTCAGCAGCTTGACGACACCAGCTACGCCGTCGAGAACAGGGGCACGCGCATGGTTCTGGTGCAGACTAAGAAAGGCTGGCGGGTGAAAACCCGCAACGCTGCAACCCGTGTTTGGGGCCTCGGCGGCGAGAGTTGGAAGGACTTCGACAGCTTGGCCGATGTGGAAGCCAAATACAAAAGTTGGAAGGGGATTGCTGCGTTGGTAGAAACCCCGGGTGCTGCTAGAGCACATTGAGTAAGGAAACTGCCCAATGAACAAGCGAAACATCACCCAGGCCTGCGCTGCGCTGCTGCTGATGGTTCTCCTGGCCTTTGCCATCTACGACGCTCGCCAGGAAGCAGCGGAAGCCGCTGCCCTAGATCGTGCTTGCGCCGCCGAGCGCTATGGCCCACCGCCGGGCCAGGAACCGCCACCGCGCCGGCTCCTGGCCTGCATCGGCTGGAGCGATCCGGCCAAGCCTGACATTCATACGCCGCAAGGCTAGAGCACCCACTAGACGAAGGAACGAGAAGATGGCCAGCGATTCCCCATTTCTGAAATACCGCGACATTCTGGTTCACCAGTCATACAGCGCTGCCGGCGCCCTGCAGGACTTCGCCTTGAGCTGCTACAACGGCTCTCTGGGTCAGTTCCGAGGCGATTCTATCGGCAACTTTGACACTGAGCACTTCCAGATTTTCCTAGAGCTGGTGAACTACTACCGTCTTCATGGCGAAAACGATCAGCATCTGCTGGACGTCGGCGCAGCCATTTGGAAAAGCCGCAGAGAGCGAGGAAGCAAACTCCTCGCCGAGCTTGCAGAGCATCGTGCAATCAAACCCGCGGAGTACGCAGAAGGCTCGGAGGGCGAGTATTGGCAGCAGATGGAATGGCTGGAGCGTCAGGCTGAGCTGATGAAAGACAAGGGCTGGATCGATGCCACTAATTGATCAAGGACAACAACCGATGGACCGCAAACCAGTCTTTGATCGAGTCGAGCACCAGATTGCCTGTATAGGCGGTTGGCTGGTCTTTGGCATCGGCTGCGCATATCCGTTGTTTGCTGTCCTCTGGGCGGCAATCGGCATGGCTGCCCTCAAAGTAGCCCTCAATACAATGGCGTCCGAGCGCGGTCGTTACGGCTTCCTGATCTGGATAGGATTTTGGTCTGCCTGGCCGTATGTTTTGTATGCGAGGGCGGCTTGGCGGAGGCTTGCACTGGACGAAATTGAGCGGGTTGTTCAGACCACGACCTTTGATAGGCAATAATACCTATTCCTTGTCTTAGGCAGTTTTGCCTATTCAGCGTGTGAGGCGCCTATGGATAACCGTCAGCAATACCTTCACCTATTGAAAACATATGGGATCACTCAGGCGAAAAGTGCAGAGCTGATAGCTGCCGTGACTCAGCGGCCTTGTTCCGCCCGCACTGTCCGATCTTGGGTGAATGACCAGGACAAGCCAAGCTCTAGTCCATGCCCTGATTGGGCGGTAGCAGCGCTCGAAAGGGCGATCGAATACATGCTTAGGGCCTTAGAGCGGCGTAACCAACAATCAGCTCTCCACGAATAACCTTCCTAGCTCCATCCCCCCGCCCTTCCTGAGGAAGGGAGCGAGTCGGCCTCTGTCCCCAACGGCCCAGGGGGAAAAGCAAACCCCCTGAACCGCTGGCGGAGCCTTACTTCCCAAACACCTGGTGCAAGGGCGCGCTTCGCTTCTGTCCTCACCCGTTCGGTGCTCTCCAGCACGCTGGATCCGCTCCGCTGCGGCTTCCGGGCAGACCCTTGACCAACAATCCCTCACAGCCGCCGGCGCCGATCGCCAGCAACACCACCTGGTCGACCTTGATCGCGCCCAGGATCCAGCATCGCACCCAGGCGAAGGCCTGCAGCAGCTTCAACACCGCGCCGGCCTGGCCGGCAGCGCCTCCGGCGAACAGCCTCCAGCACCTGGTGATGGCCACCGCGCCCCGCGGGAGCTCCACGAGCAGATCCGTGCCGCCGGCGCCGATCAACCGCACCTGGTCGGCCTCGATCGCGCCCAGGATCCAGCACCGCGCCCGGGGAGTGGGCGGGCCTGCAGCAGCTCCACCGCCGCGCCGGCCTGGCCGGTACCGCCGCCGGCGGACCGCCTCGAGCACGCGCGCAGTGTCAGCACCTGGTGATGGCCACCGCGCCCTGCAGCAGCTCCACCGCCACGCCGGCCTGGCCAATACCGCCGCCGGCGAACAGCCTCGAGCACGCGCGCACCACCAGCACCTGGTGATGGCCACCATGCCCTGCAGCAGCTCCTTAACCAGATCCGCGCCGCCGGCGCCGATCGACAACACTTGGTGCACCTGGCCGACCTCGAGCAGATCGAGGATCCAGCTCCGCGCCCGGGAAAGGCCTGCAGCAGCTCCACTACCGCCCCGGCCTGGCCGGTACCGCCGCCAGCGGACAGCCTCGAGCTCGCGCGCAGCGTCAGCACCTGGCGGTGGCCACCTCGCCCTGCAGGAGCGCCTCGAGCAGATCCGCGCCGCCGGCGCCGATCGGCAGCCCCACTTAGACAGGGCCGGGATCAGCACCGAACTACGGAAGTTGAATAGGGACGGACAGCGAAAAACTGGGGAAACGGACCAGCCAGAATAGGCTTACCGCGAAATGAAAAGGTCGGTTTGTGTGTTCGACGGATCTGCTTTGGGAGTATTCAGTGGGTGTCCCAGCTGCCGGCGAACTTCAGCGCGCCAGGCCTTATATGGAGTGCGCTCGCGTGCCCCCCACGGGTAAGCATCCCTCAGTGCTTTTCGCAAAGCTTTAAGGTCACTCCGGCCAACGCTTCGAATCACTTCCGCGACAAGTGGCGCTGCTGCATCCGCCCATGACATAGACACGATCCTCTGAGCACAATATCTGGTGTTCCCCACCAGCTGATCGAACACCAGATATTGTGTCGCAAGCAAACAGAGCAGTCCGGTTTCCCGGGCTAAACCAATCAGTTGGGGGCTGCAGCGCTCAGAACCAGCTTATGCGTGCAGTCAGTTGGATTGCCCTCGACGAGAGTGCAATCACCGAAGCCAAACTCCAACGGCTCGTGCTTATTGACTGCAAAAGAGTTGCTGAAGACATGCGAGGTAATCTTGGGCAGGTCGATTGCCAGCTCTGTGCCTGCGACCGGTGCTTTATCGAATCCGTGAAGCTTGGCCAGCTCACCACTAACAGCAACAAGCACGTTGTCTTCTGAAACAGCCGTCGGCGTGATGGTCAAGGACAAACCGGTAGCCAGCTTGCCTGGAACCAAGTCCGTTCTCTTACCGTCAGTGACCGCCTTTTCGATGTAACTATGCAGCACCTGGTTTTTGACCGGGAGCGCTGCGCCGAGGATCGTTGGCGCAGCGAAAGTTGCAACAACCTCCTCGCCTTTGAAGACCTTCCCGCTTAGAAAGATATTGTGAGGAGTTTCAGCGTGCGCCGTGACCGCAAAAAAAGTTACGAATGCCGCAATCAATATATTCTTCATCGTTTACTACCTGTTTCTGACGTTGTTAATCATGGCCTTGCAGTAACTTCGCACCGCATAAAGATTTCCTAGCCGGCTTGTTGCTCGAAGGAAGAGAGGAGGGGGGCACTCTTTAGTTCTCGCATGGCTTTTCCGGCGAGATTGAGGAACAAATCGCGGCCAATGATCCATTTGTCATTACCCTCGAAGCCGCCACGAACAACTCCATTCGAGCCAGACAACTCGCCTTCATGGTCCAGCTTGAAGGGGCCAAACTGGTGGTAGTCGACAGTAAACGGCCCTTTCCCCAACGGCGAACTGCTGTACCACCGCCTGGAAACAGCCCATGGAGAAAGGCCTATAGCCTCAGCCCGAAATATCTGAAACTTGTCAGGTGCCTGTTCAATATTCGGGACACAAAAAACATGAACGTCGTCCGGGTAGGAAACTGTCGAGAAACCGAACTCGTAAAAAAATAGCGGCTGACTACATGTGCACTTGCCGACCATGAGGCTTGTATCAACATCACCGTAAGAGTCGATACCATCGGGTAAAACCGGCACACCCACACTGTCGCCATCACTCCAACGAATGTCTTTCGAGCCGCATTCGGGGCAAATGTAATCAGCCCAATGCGAGTTGTGCTCAATGGGAGTCAGTTTGAAGTCGATCGGTGCGGTCGGTACACGGAAAGGTCGAATAGCCGCTTCTGCAGCTTCTCTGTCTGCGATAGTCAGCAAAGTCCAGAAGTCCGGGCGGCTACCTAGCGGTGCCTTAGGCGCTATTCCTTGCGATTTCAAACCATGGCTTTCGAGCAGTTGAAGCAGTTCCGGAGTCATTTCAGACGTCCACCACTTGGTGGTGCCATCTTCATTATCAAGCGCCTGCTGAATAATATTTGCGTGTCGGAGAGATAGCTCTGCCATGAAACCTCCTGAATCTATCGATCAATGTCTTGAAATCTGTTTCGATACCACCAGGGGCGTGCGAAAATCCTTGGCCCCCTTACTAGATGGAGAACCTTTCCCCAAAGCACAGTAAACGTTAAGCCGAAGTGGGATAGAACGGTAAAGAAAGCAATAACAAAGCAAGCAAGACCAAACGTCCATAACCGCATGTGAAACAGCCAAATGAAAATCGGTAGAAATGCCATGCACGGAATACCAAATATCTTTGGTGTCCTACCTGCATGTTGCCAAATGGAGATTCTCACGAAATCGCCTCCATACGCATACGAAATGCTTTGTGGCCTACCAACTCGATAAACTCGCTCTGGTCAATCCGCTCCTTAATGAATAGCTCCCAGGCTTTATCATCGAGCGTTTCTTTTGCCGCTTCCAGTTTCTTGCGCAAGATCAATGACCATTGCTCGTAAGACTCGGATTGGAGCTCATTCCTTAAATCGCGGTCAAAAATAACGAACTCTCTGATAGCAACTCGTTTGCCATCAGTGGTTTTAAGAAGACGCTGAACAACAATTACGCGCAAGCAGCCCATAAGCCGGGAAGCGACAGCAGACTGCTGTGCTGGTGGGTATACCTGAATAATTCGGTTGATTGTCTCTGGAACGGATTCAGTATGTACCGTCGCGTAACACAGGTGCCCGCTCAGTCCCGCCTCAATCATGGCGTCCATAGTTTCAAGATCGCGAGCTTCACCGATGCCAATGATACTCGGCTTACGCCGCATGGCATTCTTTAGGCCACGTGCAAAATCACCTATGTCTCGACCTATTTGCGACTGCGATGGCTGCGGGCCTTTCCAGTGATCACCGCCTAGAACGAACTCTACGGGATCTTCATAGGTCACCACTTTCCTATCGGGCATCGCTGAACCGGCGTAGCCGTACACCGCGGCTTGAAGCGTTGTTTTGCCAGACCCGGTAGGCCCGCAGACCAGCACGAGACCTTGAGAAGGGTACATAGCCTCGAACAGCTCAGGTTCAAGGTTCATCTGGAAAATATCTGGCAACTCCGAAGGGATCACACGCAACGTGATTGAGTAGGCTTCGTCGATTTTTGCAACACGAGCCTGAATGAAGTTGCAACGGAACCTGAGTCTCTTGCCCCTTGCAATTCCGAGTTCTTCCCCGGCCAACTCCAAAGCTCTATCGGCGCCTTCGCCAGCACGCATTTTACTTATTACTTCGGCCTGCCAAACGGAGCTTATAAGCGGTGAAAGTTGCCCTTGGTTGATCGTCTGGATGGTGGCCTTACATTGACGACCATGTTTTTCAGCCCAAATGTAATCGCCTCCTTGAATCGTTAGGTCAGAGACCCCCTGGTCTGCGCAGGATTTGAGGAAGCGCATAAAGTTTTGCGCAGTAAAGTCGCCGCGAAAATCAAATGGTTCAAGTAGAGGCTCAATACGAACCGGCTCGCTTTTTTGAATCAAAGCAGCATCTACAGGGCCTGTTTCATTGGGCGATGACATGCGTAATACCTATCGGGATACTATCGTGATTTGTTGAAGACGCTTCCTGATCTTCGCTTTGTATATTTCGGCAGGCGCTCCTCCTGCCGGGCGATGATAGCGTCCTGCAGCCTCTAACCAATCGCCATACTTCTCGAAATGCTGCCTTAGAAGCATCGCAGCCACTTCGAGGTTTCTCCTCGGATTCAATGAATCGCAAGGAGAGGCAAAGTATTTAAATCCGTTATAGCCCCAGTTCAATTGACCGATACCAATATCGACAGAACGGCCGCCGTGTTTCGCGACAGCCGACTCTGCGTCAGCGCAGGCCTCTTTGAATGTCGCAAACCGCCGGCTTTCTCCGGCGACATTCAGCGTCCATGGCCATGGGTAGTAGCCGATAGTCAATTGGGTGTTACTTTCGGTTTTTGCAACTGCGTAAAGATATTCAACAGGCACGCCGGCCTGCATAGCGACATTCTGGTAGGTCGGCGGTGGAACTTCCGCTTTGCATATGCTCGGCAAAAGTATGATAAGAAGCGCCATACAATGCCTAATCATTATAGGATCACCACAGATTCATCCGGCACGCTTGCTGGAACAGCAATTCCGGTATTACCTTCTGAGGGATGTACCAGCACCCCATTTTTCTTTATACCGACAGCGATGGACTCTGTTTTTTCAGCTAAAGCATAGGCTAGTTCAGAACGCCCCTGTGCATAGACATATGCTTTACCAGTAGCGACATAGTTTCCTATATCGTTCATCTTCCTGAACCAGGTTGGCAGCGATAGGTTGTTGTCGGGCACAACTCCGGTGTAAGAGGGGTTTGCTTCAGCAAATAAGGTGACGGCATTTCTGTAGATAAGCATGTTCGTTACGCGGACGTTGTTTTCCGCAGTGAACGAATCGATCTTAGATGCCTCACTATTTTCTGAAAGAAAATAGATCCCGGTAAGCATCGCGACTAAGAAAATCAGAATTAACGGCATAGCTACTTCCAGATGCTTTGCCAAAAGGCACTTTGATCATTCTGAGATGGTTCAATGGCAGGCGTGGATACTGGCGATTGAACAGCCGTAGAGGGCGCTCCCGATTGCGCAGAAGCACTACTGGAAGATGTGGAGGAGGGCTGACTAGCCTGGTTAGCCTCATAGTCGCGGTATATGTTCTGCAACGCTGCAGCCATTCGGCGTTTCGAGTCTGTATCGAGCTCGCCGTTGATTCGCTCCCTGGCGATACGGCAAACCCTGTTGACCAGCTGATCGAGCATGTCGCTGAGTCCACCGCCCCCGCCGAAAGAAGGCGACGTTTGCGCGCCACTGATACCACCGACACATTGCTCCAGGGCGTCGGAGAAGGAGAGCTCCTTCTCCGACGTTTCGTTGGCGGCGGTCTTGTCCTCTTCGTATCCCGTCTGACTGCCGCGTACTGCCGCTTCGCCTGCACGGCAAGTAGCCGCTTGAGCATCTACGGCCAGAAAGAGCACTAGGAGAAGTACGCTACAGATTGATTTTTTCATGACGGGTACCTGAGAGTTAAGAACGACGTTTTTAAGCGCGGGCAGCCCTAGGCTTTCGCGGTGCGCGGGCGCCGGCTGTTTCCACCGGAGCGGCCTGCTCCGGAGTTGCCGCCGGCGCCTTCTGCTTTGGGTCTTGAGTGCCTTCTGCAGGAGCCTTGTCCTTCTCGGGGCGCGCGATCCGCTCTTCCAGGAAGCCCAGCTTGCGATGCATTTCTTCGTCAACGAACTTGCCCACCCGCGCGCCGATGGTCTTACCATCGACGTTGAACAGCACCTCGTCGAAGTAGACTTGTTTGCCATCGTTTCGCTTGTTCACGGCATTGCCGAAGCCGAGTTCTTGCCATTGGGTGTCGTCGCCCTGGCCAACAGCCTTGGAAAGCTTGATGAAGTTGGGTTTGATCTCACCGGTGGATTCGTCGGGTTTGCGCTCGTTCAGATGAGCCAACACTTGCTGCTTTACGCCGTCGACTTTGATAAAGCCCTGCAGGTAATCGCCCTTGCCTTTGAAAAGCAAAACGCTGGTTTCAAACTCGCCAGTCTCGGGGTCTTTCGCTACCCCGCGAAGCACCGGATGTTTGTTCTCGGTATCAGACATGCTGTAGTCCCTCATGTGATTGATTGCTGAATCAATTGCCTCTACTTCGCGGGTATCTGGTTGGCTCGCCTCCTGACTATGAAGTTGTTTGTTGAACTGCTTATGTTCATAAGAACGCAATGCGTCGATACTTGGGTTCTCTACGTAATTGCCAGCAGAGTCGAACCAATACACAGCATCTTCACTTGGCTTTTCACCAAGTTCTTGAAGCAGCAGCGAACGCTCATTGGAATCTGCGACATGCTCATTGATTATCGAGGATTGAGTTTCCCACCAATGAATCGCTTTAACTGGACGTATGTCCTCAACGCTATCGGAGCTGTGAATAGTCGTTGAGTCAGAAGTGGACGAATCATCACTTGCCTGGCACTTCTGTGTTATCGATACCGCCCAGGTATTGCGGCTCGTTTCGATCTGCTTCGTACCGATAATCTTGCCTGTCTCGTCGCGATCAGGACCGGTAACTGTAACTGGCTGCTTGCCCTGGAACTCAAGCGCAACGATGTCACCTACGCCGGCAACGGTTTCAGACATCGCCCGTTTGAGGTCGACCCCCCAAACTGTTTCCTCGCCTTCATCCGTTTCGAGTTTCACGAAGTAGCTCATGTTCTCGTCTGGATCATTGTTATAATTAGCCGCGCCATGGGACAGTACACGCCCCGCGTAGCTGCGAAGAGCTTTGCTGGCTGTTGTGCTCTCGCTTTCGGACTGCGCTGTTGCACTCGCGCTTTCGAGGGGCTGATCGACGGGCTCAGCTTCGCTCGTCGCCTGCAGCTCCATTGGCATTTTGGGTTTGAACTTGTAATCCGGGTACTTCTCTGCAACTTCTCGCAGCATCATTTCTTGTGCGGGGCTTTTGAGCTTGACCTCGATATTGTTCTTAGCGATCACTTCGAGCGCCCTGCGCTTGAACTCCTCCGAGCCTGTCAGAGAAAAGGCACCGCCGTACTTTTCCTTTGCAAGCAACACCGCCGCGAGAATTGCTTCATCATCGAGCAGTGCTTTTTTATCTAAGAGAATGTGACGACCGTGGTCAGTAAAGGCAGGGCGCTCGTGCACTAGGTACATGACACTGCCATCAACCTGGGTCTTATAGGTGATGCTCTCGAGGATCTGGCGAACAACAATCGGCTCAACCGGCGAGTCGGTAGCACTCGAACCGCCTCCGGTGAAACCATCCAAATCCGATGTATCTGCCGGTAGGTTCCTTTGAGACTCGGTGTCGCGTAAGCGCGCGACCAGGTCTCTTGCTGAAACCCGATCCTGCTCAATCCCGCGCCGGCGGCTCGCGGCATTCAGCTCGTCTACTCGCGCGGCTACATCCCCTGCGAGGGCTTGCATTTCCTTGCAGTATTCGTCGTAAAGCCGATAGTTTGCAGCGATGTTGTCCGCCGCAATCTCAGCATCAACATCACCTTCCAAGCTGCGGAAACTGGCGATATCGGCATCGACCCAGTGACGCAGCAACCGCTCTGGGATTACACCTGGTTCTCCCGCTTCATCGGCCGATTCCTTCCAGCGAGAGAAGCTAATCGATCTCGACTCGATGCTAGCCAGCGCAACCTGGCTCACATCGGCGCCGCTCGCGTCGTTTTGACTGTAGACAGCGCTTACGAAATGCTGCATTTGTGCGTCTGACTCTGCGCTCATGGCCATTCCCTTATGTAGCGTGGTGATTACGCTGCCTGCGTCCTTGCCCATCCGTCCTGAACTACAGCTGAGCAAAGGGGTCGAAGGCGGTGTTGTTTGCGTGCTTACCGTCTTTTGTATTGTGTATACTATGCAAAAAATCGGCGCTTGTGAAGGTGCGCGTGAGCCCTGCTGTTGAGGGAATTTCATCGCGCGCCAGACCAAGTGATGCTTCTTTGCTACTATTCGACTAACAGAAGAGTGTGGACATGACGAAAAAGCCCCTTGAGCCTATCTGCGGTACCGACTTGGAGCGCTGGCGGCTGGAAAATGGCCTTTCAAAGGTCGCTGCTGCTGACGCCTTCGGGCTGCAGAAGGCAAAGTGGGAGGAGCTGACGAGCCCCGAGCGCTCAACACAGCCGATCACGGATCCGGCAGTGGCGCTTTGTTTATATGCCTACCGGAACCACCCGGAGTCATCGCCCGTTCGCGTTCCACCTAGCGTCAAGGATTTTTTTGAATTTCTGGGATTTGATTCTGATAACCCCCAGGATTTGGAAGTTTTCGCCACACTTACAGGCAGATCAGCCTCATCGGCTTACCGACTCATCAAGCATGACGGCAAGCCAGGCCGACCGGTAATACGATGGATCGAAGCTGTGCGCAGACTGAACATGACTTCAAAGCAGAGTCACACCTTCATGCGCAACGCGGTGAGTTCGGTAGCGGACCACCAAGGCGTTGAAAAAGTTCTGATTCAGGGTTGGACTAAAAATGGTGAAAGCGGCGAACCCGAACGAGAAGAATGAACATATTATCGAGCTATCGACTGTTTATTTTTATCAGGGAAACGCACCGAAAACGATTGCATTAAAGGACTGTGGCCTAAAGACCAAAAGCCCCATACCTGGGGCTTTTTCTGCATTATATGGATACCAAAGTAAGCAGGAAGCTTTTATGGCGGCGCGCAGTTATGCGAATGAGCATCGCATGGACTTTACTGTCATTGATTTCCTAGTAAAGCTAGATCAAAAGCAAAATCCACTAATGATGAAGCCGGAGGATATCAACAATCATGACTTTATAACCTTTCAAAGGTTATCAAAGTCTATGGCCGAGGATGTTCAAGACGTATTGCGCGAGCGTTTAATACAAGAAGGAACCGACCCTGATACATTGGGCGTGTTCAAACCCCATGTAGTAATAATGCAAAGACCGGATCTTGTTGCCTTGCTTATGAATCAGGAAGATTGGCAGCACTTCAAAGTTGTTGCTCATCCGGCGGATCTGGAGTTCAGCGAACGACCGCTGAACGTAGGAACTGTGCCATATAGACACTGGGGATCGATACAAGAAGCAACCTGTCGACTAAATCCGAATATTCGGATCACCCTAGACGCTCCTGCCGAAGTACATGCTGATCCTGCTGTATCAGTAGCACCGAAAAACAGGACCGCGCAGCGCATGCGCTAAATGATAGCCATTGTTACGACTGCCACCGGCTTGTTCCCATCCCCCCGCCCTTCCTAGGGAAGGGAGCGAGTCGGCCTCTGTCCCCAACGGCCCAGGGGGAAAAGCAAACCCCCTGAACCGCTGGCGGAGCCTTACTTCTCAAGCTCCTGGTGCAAGGGCGCGCTTCGCTTCTGTCCTCACCCGTTCGGTGCTCTCCAGCAAGCTGGTTCCGCTCCGCTGCGGCTTCCGGGCAGACCCTTGACCAACAACCCCACCCAGACACCGACGTCCAACGTCCAACGTCGCCGATATACGCACCCACCAACTCCAGCACCTGGTGATGACCACCTCGCCCTGCAGGAACTCCACAACCAGATCCGCGCCGCCGGCGCCGATCGGCAGCAACAGCACCTGGTCGACCTCGATCGCGCCGAGGGTCCAGCACCGCATCCAGGGGAGGGGGCAGGCCTGCAGCAGCTCCACCGCCGCGCCGGCCTGGCCGGTACCGCCGCCGGCGAACAGCCTCGAGCACGCGCGCAGCGTCAGCACCTGGTGATGGCCACCGCGCCCGGAAACGGTACGCTTGTTCAGCAATGAAAAAGCCCGCCTGGTGGCGGGCTTCATACTTTCAGGCACTAGGCTGCGATCACCGAGATCTCCAGCCGTTGCCCCAGGATGGCGAGGGCATGCTCCACCTGTTCAATCTTCGAGCGGTGAAGCAGATCCACCAGCCGATCCACCTGCGGGCGATTTACACCCAACCGGCGCGCCATCTCGGCCTTGCCAACACCTTGGGCACACATTGCGTTCCACAGCGCGACCTTGGCGGCAGTCAGCGCGGGCAGGCGCACCACGGGCTGGCCAGGCTTTGCCGGCGAAGGCAGCGGTACCGCGCGGCGTTGGTCAACGTAGAGAGACAGGGCCGACTCCAGCCCGTCCACCGCATCCAGCAACGCCTCGGCCTCGTTGTCACCGGCGCTGTTCAGCTCCGGCACATCGTCAGAGCTGATCCACACGCAGCCATCTTCCTGGTGCACGATTACTGGGTAATCAAACATGGTTCACCTCGTCACCTCGCTGGGAAACCCTGAGGCTCATTCCTTGAGCCCCAGGTCTTTCAGAATCTTCTTCCTCAACCCTTCGCCAATTTCCTTGGATCCATGGTCGGGGACGATGGTCTGGCGGTCACCAAAGTATGCCTTGAAGTGGCTTCCCTTAGCTGGCTCGAAGCTGACGCCTTGAGCCTTCAACCACCGCCGAAACTCGCTGTACTTCATGTGTAGTCCTTGTTCGTTTCGACAGGAGCAGTATGCAACATTTCTGATGCCTGCGCAACAAAAATGATGCTTTTTGGTCGGTTCGCAAAGGCCCGCGTGGCACCATGCCGGGCCCCAAGCTGCAGCTTCTGGCTCATAGACTTGCATCATGCAATCACCGTGCATAGGGCAGGGCTTTATTTATTTGTTAGTTCGTTTATTTATTTATTTGTTTATTTGATCCGGTTGAGCTAAGGTCTCTGCATTACATTCACTGGAGCAACACCTATGCGCCCTGCAGAATTCACAGCCGAAGAGATCATTGAAGCAGGCCAAGCTCTGCAGGCGTCCGGCCGCAACGTCACAGGCTTTGCCTTACGTCAGAAAGTTGGTGGTGGAAACCCAACCCGACTTAAGCAGGTTTGGGAGCAGCACCTGGCAAGCCAGTCAGTGGTGTCAGCAGAACCTGTTGCTGAGCTTCCAGTTGAGGTGGCGGAACAACTCTCGCAGGTTACACAGGCTCTAACTGAACGCCTTTCGACTCTGGCCACGGACCTAAATGATCGGGCAGTCAAAGCAGCGGAAAGGCGAGTAGGGGAGGTTGTTCGCGCCGCGGGCGAGCAACGCGAGCAGGCTGAAAGGGAATTGGCTGACGCGTCACAGACGGTAGAAGATCTAGAGCGGCAATTCGATGAGGCTCAGGCTCGAGTGCTTGAGCTGCAGCAGCAGCTCGCCGATGCAGAATCGGCGAAGCAAAGACAGCACGTTGAGATGGCTCAACTGCAAGCACAGCTAGCTGCATCAGAGAAGTCAGCAAGGGAAGCAGCGACGGATTTCGCAAAACGTGAGGAGGAGCTTAAGGAACAGGTTGCCTCTAGTCGCCGCGCCGAACAGGCTGCGCGCGAAAATGAAGCCCAGGCCAGAGGTGCTATGGCTCAAGCAGAAAGGCAGCACGTCGAAGACGCAGAAGTCGCGTTGAGGCTGCGTGGCGAGCTTCGTCAGACCACTGATAAATTGGCTACAGCCACTGCCCAGCTCGAATCCAATGCGGAACAATTGAAACAAGCGAAAGCTGAGTTGAAAAACCTTCGGGATGATGTGAGGGCCGCTGAGCGCGCCGCCGCCGAGGCCACAGGACGAGAAAATGCAGCGCTGGCCCAGGTTAAAGCTCTTGAGGCCGCGCTAAAGAAAACGGGCGGAGCTGCAGGCCCCAAGCCCGCCGCCGCAAAGAAGCCCAGTGTCCCGAAAAAATAGTACATCTGGCACCGGCAGAAAGCGCGCGCAGATCCGCATCGCCGGCGCCGATCAGCAGCAACCGCCCCTGGTCGCCCTCGAGCGCACCGAGGATCCAACTCCGCGCCCGGGGGAGGGCCTGCGGCAGCTTCACCACCGCCCCGGCCTGGCCGGCAACGCCGCCGGCGGACAGCCTCGAGCACGCGCACAGCATCAGCACCTGGTGATGGCCACCGCGCCCTGCAGGAGCTCCACAACCAGATCCGCGCCGCCGGCGCCGATCGGCAACAGCACCTGGTCGACGTCGAGCAGATCGAGGATCCAGCTCCGCGCCCAGGAAAGGGGCGGGTCTGCAGCAGCTCCACCTCCAAGCCGGCCTAGCCGGCAACGCCGCCGGCGGACAGCCTCGAGCACGCATGCAGCGTCAGCACCTAGTGATGGCCACCGCGCCCTGCAGGGCTTCACCAACCAGTTCCGCGCCGCCTGCGCCGGCGCCGATCAGCAACAGCACCTGGTCGACGTCGAGCGCACCGAGGGAAAAGCCGGGAAAAAGAAGGTGACCAGCAGCCTCAATACCGATGTGCTGGAGTGGTCAAAGAACGAAGATGCTGGCCGTTGATCGTATGGCGGGGCGCTTGGATCAGGAACATTCCGCCTGGCGCTTCCGCTCTTTGCGGAGCTCCTCCTGGAAGGCCTCATCCAGCAGGCTAGGGCGCTTCCTCCACGGCTTCCGCTCCGGCTCAGGCTGTGGCGCATAAGTGACAACCTCACCGCCATAGACCGCCTCAAAACGTTGTTTCTGGCGCTCCAGCTCTGCACGTAGCTCATCTTTCGTCATGCTCGTTCCCGATCGATTCGACGAGCTCAGACTAGCACAGCTTCAACCCGCACTTCGCCAGCGGCTTCCGCAAGTTACTGGAGCTTTCGCCGCACAATGGCTAAGTGAGATGGCTTTTCAGTTTCTTCAGTAACGCGTACCTGCATAGCAGGTTGCATCTGCATCACCTCAAAGCCCATTTCTTCAAACCACCAGCCACCGAGCATTGACCGGTCATACGATGGCAGTTCAAGAAAACCGTTGTCTTCGGACCAGAAGCGGCGACTTACTGGATGCACAAAATCGAGGTCACACATACCATCGGGGTAAAGGCACACGACTACCTCCCAAGCTATATCCGGAGGTAATGGCCAGCGATAGTCAGTGTTGACGAATCGCTGCCGTTGTCCTCCATCATTCCAGCCTCGAAGCCCATATGCAAAAGCGCGCAACTGCCAGAACGCGATTGGGCCGAAACGTTGTGCATAACGCTTGCAGACTGCACGCAATGCCCGGCGGATATACGGCGTTGGAAGCCCCCAGCAGTAGCAGCTAATGCCCTGTTGGTAGAACATCTCGTAGTCCATATTCGGCATGCCGGTTTCGTCTACAGCGTGCTGGTGAAAACTGTGAGCATGTAACATCGGCGCGCGAAGCATGACTGATTACCTATTCCTAAGTGCGACCGCCACTAAGCCGGCGCGCAATCGAAAACAGAGCCTGTCTTTCGGCTGAATAGTCAGGCGTATGTTGGAAGGCGACCCAATCGTCGGCGATCACAGCCAGCTCTGGATGCATCGATAGAGACGGCCACAGATTGCCGCTTGGTTTGACGATAGGTTCAACGCTGCGTCCCTTCGCATACAGCAGCCCCCAGCGAAGCGGCACCTCTTCCGGATTAATCAGGCCTTCGGGGCACAGGTAAAAGCGGTAAATGCCCAAGCCCCCCCGCGCGCGCTCAGGCTTTTTCCGATCGGCGAAAAAGTCCGCCCGGCTCACTTTGACCTCGATGATTGCCGAGCAAGAGCTACGGAAACCGATAACGTCTGGCTGCTCTCGGCTGCCGATGCACGTGAGCTCCGTTGCCACCACGGCGAAGCCGTTGCGCTTGAGCCATCTCGCGCCTAGAACGGTGAGTGTGTTGTGTTCTTCGCTAGGCACGGGCGTTTTCCTATCCGCGTGCGATTTTGCAGGGGGTTGGTATTACCGGCCGGAGAATCCGTTTGCCGTCTTCGCCCAACAGGGAGGGCTGTGCTTTCTGAACCGGCTCGTAAACTCCATTCCAAGGGGATCCCCACTCGCCTTTACGAGGTGCATACGCAACTCCATTCACACACACGGTTTCGTCATCCGCGAACAAGCCAAAGCCGACCTTCTCAGAGCCTGACAGAGCCATAAATGCAATGCCGAGAGGTGCGCCGAGACAGAGACCCAAGCCAAAAGCGATAGCAAATAGCCTTGGAGTGCTCAGCGAGAATTTCAATTCATGTATAGCCATCAGATTTTCCAGATCAGTTACGCTTTGCTATACACACGTCGATAGCATCGGCACCGGCCCTCAGCATGTCATCAGCCCAGAGCAATATTCTGTCGTTCAATTCAGTACCTGGCTTGATGGCCCGCTGCTTGAACTCTGACAGAGCAAATGTCACGACTGCGCATTTAATGATACGCCCATCAACATCCGCGTTTACGGAGCAGCCGATACCATCCTCAACGAGGTATCGGTGGCGCTCCATGGACATCAGCCACTCCTCGGCTTCGCCTCCAGAAAGTCTGAGTGATGGGGCGTTGATAGGCTCCGTCAGACCACATTGGGTCACATAGCCATAAAGCTCGATGTAATTTGCCGAAAGGTCTTCGTACAGGGTCATTCCTGGTTGGTCTTTTACCCATCCCTCCGCTGTACGCTGCCAGATCTCGGTGGGCCCGCCATTGCGTATTTGGACTCGGTTACAGTCAAAGCCAGACAGAGCCTTTGCAATGTCGGCTACAGCTGTGTTGGCGCGGATAAATACGTCGATCATGTTGGTTTCCCTGATCAGTGAACCGATAACGAAATCGTTGCGTCAGCAGCATGGAGAAAGCGAGAAGCCATGGTCAGCGCCTCCACCATGTCGGGCACTTCAAAGCAAGTGGTCTGCAGGTCTTCAAAGCTGTAGTCGGTACGATCAGCGCCTGTGGCCAGAGTGATGGACATACCGCCACCGTCCTGGCCGGTCATATCAATGGCCAAATACTCTGTGCGGTGAAGACGGTAAGCCCAAACGGTCGCGCTGATATTTCCGGTCATTTTTGAGCGTGCTAGCTCGGCCATCTGAGCCGCCCAAAGTTCAACCTCTGCCAGAACCTTGGACCAGCTTGGCCCCAAGTCACTTTTGATCTGTTCTGTTGTCATGGACGTCTCCTACTCAGCCTTCGGCCAAGTAAACGACGTTGCAGGATCTGCATGAGCGTATTCAGGGAATGCTGACTTGAGGATCGAGTTGCCATTGGCGATCTCGGTCATGATCGCCAACGAGAAGCTCTCCCGGTTATAACCCTGCAGCGCTTCGAGACGAGCCTTAACCGCATCGGGCTTGTTGAGAGGTATCCAGGCCTCGTACTCGCTATAGCGCGCCGAGGAGTTAGCACGCCAACCCGCGTAAAATTCTTCCAGGGCTTCTTCGTCTTGGCCGATACGTGCCTGTACTTCGGGCAGCGCTACGGCCTGATCCAAGTCCAGGCCCTGCCCAACGGATTCGGAGCCCCACTGGAAGGCATATTCCAACTCGGCGCGGCGATCGTCATTCATTGACTGGCTACCTCTGACGTAGTTGCGCGTGCACCTGCAGTTCAGCTCATAGAAGCGCACGGCTTCGGCATCCGGCACGCTGGAGGGGCAGGGCACCAATGTTTTTGTGGTATGGATGCAGGCGCAGCCATCTTCGAAGTACGTGCGGTTCGATTTGAGCCGATCTTTTTCGGCCTGCTGGCTGCTCAGCATCATGTGTGGTCTACCTCACCGCCGGAAAGTGCGGCATTGGCCCGCAAGCTTCGAGGTTGCTTTGGCCGCACTGGTGACGTAGCCGACCATGGCGGCACCTCCAGCGAACGCGAACGGCCAGAGGCCGAAGCCGAAGCCTGCCTCGAGGTCGAGCTCGAACCAGTCGTTGAGGAGTGCTGGGAGAAGGTAAAACAACAGGATCGTCCCAACTCCCCAGAGGATCGCACCGGTCTTGCCGGCTTCGCTGATTTCATGCTCAGTGGCCCCGTAGACGATATCGCCATTACAGCCCTGGCATACCTTTGCCCCATCTTGAAACTCGAAGTGACACTGCCCGCATTTATAGGTATTCGTTTCCTGCACCATGATTCCCACCTTCGTTTGTTGAATCCCATCCCCCCGCCCTTCCTAGGGAAGGGAGCGAGTCGGCCTCTGTCCCCAACGGCCCAGGGGGAAAAGCAAACCCCCTGAACCGCTGGCGGAGCCTTACTTCTCAAGCTCCTGGTGCAAGGGCGCGCTTCGCTTCTGTCCTCACCCGTTCGGTGCTCTCCAGCAAAGCTGGATCCGCTCCGCATGCGGCTTCCGGGCAGACCCTTGACCAACAAAAATTACATACGTACGTACTTATGGCCTGAACATCTCATTATCGAAAAGAGGCCACGCATGAATCTCCAGGGCGATGAGCCCGGTAAAAACCAGGTCTTGCACCGTGACGTCCGGGATCGGTTTGCCGAGCATCCTGGCGGCCTCGATCACTACAAAACACTCGCGAGGCATGGTGCGGATCACTGACTGAGAACCTTCAAGGCGCTCAAAGGCTTCGCTGATCACATCAAGCCGATCACTGTGCTTAGCCTCCCGCATGTGGCCTATCAGTTCCGAGGCGGAACGCGCTTGGCGTTGAAGAGCTGACAGCGCTGTATAGATCCGCTCGGGTGACGAAACCGTCATATTCGGCGGTACAGCCGAATTGTTCAGCTCAACGAGCCGGAAGGGTGGTGGCGTCCCCATCAAAATTACTCCTGTGCTGAATGGCCTGAGCCGTTCGGTGTCAGCGCGAGGCGGTTATTTCCTATTGCTATTAAAAATGCACTGCTTATCGCGATTTAACATAAGATACATTATGCGTATCACGCCAGGCTATTTGATAGCCTGGTTCTATTGGGTGCCGTTAGGCAGATTTGTCAGGTCGAGGCAAACACCACCAGTCAGGCGCGCATCGCCGGCGCCGATTTCTTCTTAACGTCCTGGGCCACGTCTGCGGATGGCGCTCTGAGCAATTGCGGCTCGGCACCGCTTTGCTCGCGCAAGCCATCCCGATAGGCCCCGCGCAGCTCATTGTCGCGAAACAGGGACTCGCCAGAGGAACCATGTACTTTCGCCAGTAGGCCGACAACCTGGTGAATCTCAGCCTTCTGCGTATTGGCATCACGAGCCGCACCTTCTAGGGCAGTTACAAGCTCTTTGAACTCGGCCCCGCTGAGCGGTCTGCGCTGTTTCTGCAGCACTTCCGCCAGGAGAATTGCCCAGTCAGAAAGCTCCGGTTCACCACCCTGGCGCAGATATTCTTTGCGTTCCGAGACCTGGATGATCCGCTGAGCCGCCCAGAAGCGCTCAGCATCGTAGAATGGACCGTCCTCGTTGAGGGCAATAAACTCGGCAACCGTTTCCTTGAAACTCTCCCGGTAGTCCTTGTTGTTCATGTTCCGGGAAACGACAGCCAACCCTTGGTCGCTGACATCACAACCAAGAACGATCTCCAGCGCATCTTCATTCGCTCGGATCTTGGCCTCTCCAGCTGACGATGGCTTACCTTGAGCCTGGTAGCGCTGCGCAATTGAAGACACCTGGTCAAGTGGCGCGGCCAGCTCCTTGAGCTCAGCAGACAGGGCCGGCTCGGACGATTTTAGTTCTTGGCCGTATAAACCAACCTTGCCGGCATTGATCAACATCACCGTCGCGGCTTCGTTGATCTGCGATGGCTCGTCGATTCCTCCGAAATCACGAACATCCGCTGCAACCCAATCTCGAGCAACGTCGAGGGTTATGGTTTGCCTCGCAGCAGCCAGACCGAGGAGAGAGACCGATCCATTAAAAGCCTCAGCACGCTCGCGGATTCCCGCAAGCCCGGCTCCTTTCTCGATCTTGCTTGCTAACGCCAAAAGCTCAGGATCCTGGTCTGCCGGCTGGCTGTCCCGTAGGAGCTCTTTAAACGCGTCGGACACCTCAGCCTTGAGATCCTTTAGATTGGCCCAAGCGGATTCGGGAACTTCTTCGTGATCAATGTCACGAGCAATATGCAATTCGCACGAATGGTCGAGTAGACCGTCTTCGTAAGCCTTCAACAGCTCAGCATCCGACGCTGTGCCAGCGGGCATTGGCTTACCTGCGTCGCCAGCTAAATACGCAGCTTCGAATTCGGCAAAACGAGGATCATCCTCATCGAGACCATCCAGCAACCCCATAGAAGCGGCATCCGCAGCCTTCCGGTCTTCCTTCGCGAGCATGTTCCGCTCATGAATGAACGAAGCTGCGTCGATGGTCAGTTGAAACTGTTCCCCCGGTAGCGCCCAGCCAAAGCTGGATGCGAGCGCTGCAGCACGTTGCTCAACTGCTTGCTTGTACTCGCCGTTCGAGCTCATCGCGTTGCCGATGTAATAAGCGAGCTCTTGCTGTTCTGGCTTGCCAGGCAACTGTTCGAGCAACCGAACGTGATCGTCCGCGAGATAGCGAATATTCCGCTCATCCACAACGCCTTCGGCAATACGGTCGAAATCGCCGTAGACCTGGGACATGGTCTGCTTGCGAGCATAAATGCTGGGTTCGTCGTATGAATCCAGATCCCGATAACGATCGGTGATAGCATCCATCTCGGCTATACGAGCAGCCAGTTCGGGACGAATTTCAGTTGCCATGTGCCACCTCAGGGAAATCAGGATCTGTGAACTTCAAAGCACTACAGTGCCCAGCAGCGTTTCGGTGCGAACGTCAACCAATTCGATACGCGCGTGAACGGGTATCGCATGCGCGGTACCACCGGCGACGGACCTGACGAAAATGTACAGATCTCCCCTCACCTTCAATCCGCCGCTAGCTCTGGCCGATTCGATTGCCTGCGCCTCGGCCTCATCTTCTACGGGCAGAAGGCAGTCGACCGAGCCCTGCTCGATCTTGAGATAAGCCCCTTGGGGATTACGGAGCGAAGCTGACCAACAGGAAGCCCCGTAACTCGCTATGGGGAATCCGCGGCGCTCAAAATCATATGCACCAATCGACAAAGCGTTCAGCGCGAAGGTATCGCTAAGCTGACCGCCTACCGGCAACTTGAAATACTGCTGGGCGCCGTAGGTCTCCAGCTTCTTCTCGACCTTTGGCCGCTCAGTCTCGGCAAGCGATCTGCGCTTGAATGCGTCAGCCTCGTTATGAAATGTCGGCGATAGACGAGACAGCAGCTGGTCATCATCGAGCACCTCCAGTTGCTTATCCCAAGCGGTCAGGACATACGTCAGGGCAAGGCCATGAGGCTCCGCGTTCAGATCGGAATAGCGATCCAAGCTGACGCTACGGTCTGCAATAGCATCAGGCGCTGCAGCCGGCCCCGGTTTCGATGGGTTTTCATTCGCCAAGGGCTTTTGAGGTGATTCAGGATCACAGCCAGCGAGGCCGAGGCCGAGCACAAAGAAAAAGGGTACGAGGTATTTCATCAGCATCATCCTCAGCCGAACGTGGCCCCCAGTTGCGCCATAAGAACGTCCGATTCACGCCTGTTAAAACGGAACCCAATCAGTGGAAGTTCAGGAACCTTCGTAGACATCCTCAACAACGCGGGTTCACGCTTGAATGTCTCGACTTCCCAAGAGCGAACTTCCGGAACATCAAGCACCGCTTCAACGCCGGCCTCCAGATCGATAAAGAGAACCTTGCCCGCAGCGCGATCAACTCCAACGTAGCGGTTGAGCAAAACAGAGAACGTCTCGAAGGTCGGCTTGAAATCAGGCGCAACACGCCGAACGGAGCGGAGAAGCCGTGATTTGAATTGTGCCGGCAACCACGAAAACATCAGATAGCCAAGGACGAAGTAGGCAGAGGAGCCAACCAGCACAAACCCGGACACCTCCGGATCCCTGGAATAGTTCATGGCGCAGACAACGAAAAGCGGAATCACTGGAACCAGGCCCAGTGCGTAAAACGTGCGCAACAGATACCAAAGCGTGTTCATGAGAATTCCTCGTGCGGGGTGTTTCTTTTGTATCATAGCCATTATACGGACTCTTGAGGCAATACTAGCACGTGATAATGACAGCGCAAAGGCCTATAGAGAAAGGGCCAGCAGCAGGCTGGCCCTTCTATGGCTTACGCGCGCATACCGTCGCCTTCCGCCCCCTGCCCGCCTGGTTTGCCTCCCGGCTTGCCGCCACGATTCATGTGCTCCAGCTTCGCGCCGAAGACATTGATTGCATTCCTCAACTTATCGTTGTCCTCACGCCCCATAGTCGCGGACGCATGCCCACCAACCCAGTTAATGACCTGGTCAGGAACGATGAAGATCAGGTTGAAGCTGCTGTGAACAAGGTTCAGGCACATCGAGCAATAGATCGACAGGTAAAAGATGATGCTCACGAGCCCTGTGACCGAATCGAATTGCGCGTTAGCCAGGGCAATGCCAAAGAGCTGGTTCAGCAGAGTACCGCCTGCGATTACTCCGGCACCGCCGAGGAAGAAGCCGATCACCATCAAAATAGGCCTCACCATGACGTTGAGCAGGAAGATATAGCCATGGCCTGCCCGGGCGCCCATGCCGTCACCTTCCCCCCCCAAGTGCGTAATTGCCCACAGTGGCGCAGCGATGATGGCTTCGCCGACAACAACTAACCAGTTCACCGCCGCCCCAAACCAGACTATGAAAGGAACCATCGGGATGTAGGTCGAAAGCGTGCCTCCTAGAATGAACAACGCAACGATCGCCATTACCAGGAAAGGCGACATAGCCTCTAAAGCGCCCTCAAGCGCATCGCCGATCGAGGTAAGCGCATTGCCAATGCGAGCGGCAATACCAGCTACAGAAAGTCCGTCCTTGGCCTTCATCAGCACCTTGGCGGCGATGTAGGCGCCGAGAGCAGTTTCTCCAGCGGTCATTGTGTAGTCGCCCAGGTTCTTCATCTTGATCAGGGGATTTACCTGTCCTCGCCCTTCCCCGCCGGCATTCACATCGATCAGGTAGTTCACGATGCGCTGGCCAGGTGCGTTGAAGATGCTGCCAATCACCTTGCTGGAGTCGGCGCCCGCAGCCCCCTTTGAATAATCGCCAGCACTACTGCTGCCGAGCGTGGGCGTGTACGAGCTGTTGTTCTGCTGAGCCTGGAAGGCCTCACTGGTGACCTTGAACACGGAGAGCATGGCGGGATCGCCCTGGGCAGACATGCCATAAACGGAAGCCTTCGCCGCTACTGCATCAGATAGCTTGGTGTTGGCCTGAGCGAACGTCTGGTACCACGCACCGAGGGTGAGCCATCCTCCTTCCTTGATAGAGCTTGCAAGCTGGTTGGCCAACCTAGCGATGTTTCCCTGTTTTGTAGCCGCGGTTGAACTGATCGTGTTCTCGTACTGCTGAGCGGCTGTTTGGATAGCCATCTCAGCATCTGGAACGGAGCCGCCCCCGGCCTGTTTCTGAAGCACTCCAACCACGAAACTCTGGGCAGCGCTATTGAGGGATCCCTGCATCTGTTGCAAAGCGTTGAGGTGCGCTTGGCGCAGCTCCGAAACATCGATCGTACCGCTAAAGAAGTTCGTGGACTGGGGCTGAGGCTCCAGGTCAGTGTTAATGTCGGCGCCGCCACACAGAAAACTGGCATTCTTGAGCGCAAAACCCGAGCTGGTAGGAGCCTGCTGGATGTAGCCGTCCTGGGTGATCAGCGCTCCACTCGCCTCGGCCTGCGCCAGGCCAGCGTTGATTGAATGCATGCACAGGTTCATTTCGAAAACGCTGCGAGCAAGACTCACTGTACTGGGCATAACAGGCTGAACAACCATGGATTCTCCGTCGCTAAACGCTTCAACCGAAGCGTCCACGCCGAGATTCGCGATGCCCACGCCCATGAGCGAGGCCGCCCACAGCATCAGGAGCTGGGAAAGCGCCCAACCATTTGCTGTGGGTACCAGGGCAGCAAGACCCCATACCAAACGAATGGGATCCCACAACATATTGCGCTGGCGGTCGAAGATCGTGCCGTCATGAGCTGTCTGTGTAAGCTTCTTGAACATCATGTAAATGGCGAAGATCGCGCCAACGACCAGCAGGGCACCGTTGGTGACTTGGAACACGCTCGCAAGGATCGTGTCGCCCCCGCCTCCCCCACCTGTCGCCAGAGGGTTGTTCACGACGTTACCGTAGATGGCGACCAAGGCCTCGCGGGACTTATCGCCAGACCGCTTGGCCGCTTCGGAGATTTCACCCAGAGTCGTTGAGCTGTTCGCCCATACAGACATGGAAATCCCCCACGCCCAGATCCCAACAAACCAGGCTGCAAGCTTACGATTCATCATGATGCTTACCTACTTGGTTAGAGATCTCCGGATTTAGGGTCATGGATATCCAATGTGGAGTCTCGCAAATGAAATCGTTAAAACCGCCTTTCTCAGACTTTGAAAGGCGCCTTGTACTCAACTGCCACATTCTAAACTGCGCACCCAGCGCAACAAGAAAAAACCCGGGAAGAGTTACGAAAAGAGACACTGCACCTAATATGACATTTTTATATTGAGCGGTCGCAAAGCCACCGACTACACCGACAATTGATATAACAGCAAAAAACAATGCAGCAGCGAGTGCCCAGCGCTTCTTTATCAGAAACAGCCGGTATAGTTGTGGCACGGGAAGCGCGCCTTCCGAACGACTACGCATTGCCTCTTCAAAGCCCACCTCCACCTGTTGCGTATCATTAGCCTCATTCTCGGTCGGATTATTCTCAGGTGATTTGAGCGTTTTGAAAGCTTGGTTCTTTAGGTCTCTCAGGTAGACGAGATTCTCTTTGTTACGATCAACCTCTTTCTTTGCAAGCTTTACGCTCTGGCGGATCGCGCTAAACGGTAGAATGACCCGCCAAAGAACTAGCCAACTACCCTTACCAATCTTTTTAAAAAAGGAACTAGTGTCCATTACTGCCCCCCCATGCGCCCGGATACTGCTCTATATTTGGCTGCTAATACAGGCTCGAACTCAGTACGTGCGGAGCTTGCAAGGGTTAGCCCGTTAATAATGTTCGCCTTCTCTAGCTGATCTTTGATACCCAACATGAGCCAGTTCTGCAGACTGGTGATTCGGATTTGTTCACGAAGCAGGTTGTCACCGCTCATGGCCTGTAGATCCGCCTGATATTCGGTGTTCGCATACCGCCTACCAACCTCGAATGACTCAAATTCTCGAGCCGACATCATCCCAGTTCTACGGGCTTCTTGAGATGCAACCTGGTCAAAATAGGCCTTGGCGGCTGGAGAGATAACAGCCTCCTTGATGAGCTCCTTGGTAGCTTCACTAGGCTGGCTATTAGCGATCCGTTGCTCTTGTGGATCCGCAGCAGCCGATATTACGGCGTTATATTGATTCATCAGGCCGACATACTGACTACCAGCAACGGTGTCGGCTTCACCACGCTTAAGTTGCGGTGCAATTGAGCGTCGTGCCGAGTTCTGCACATACATCAGAGCGGCATCTGTTTGCTCCTGGTTGAATGTGAGATCTGGAGTTTTGCCATTTGGCCCCGCGCCGGCTAACACCGAGTCTACTCGCTTGTCAGCTCCAGGCATCGATTGCGAAATACCTGGACAAGCCTGTGACCCGCCATAGGACGCATAGTCATCAGCATCGCAAAACTGAGCATGGATCTTCGCTGCTCGTGAGGTATCAATCTCAGGACTTACAGGAGGCGTGTTAATCGCTTGAGCAATCTGCTTATTGCTTACACGCGCACCGCCAGGACGCATAGAGCCTTTAGTGGATTGCGCCGACCCGGCAATCTCATAAGCACCGCCGGATGCGGATTCACTACAGATATTCGAGCCAACGTAATAACGCTGCCTTGCATCCTCCAGCCTGCGCTGCCGTTCCTGCTCGGTAATGTACTCTCGCGTGGATTTTCCGTCGGCCTCAATGGTGCTCGCGACTTTCTGGCCATTCTCGTTGACCGCAGTTCCGATGTCATTGAGGATCCTCGCCAGGTTCTGGTTCATCGCATTCACAGCACCGGTGGTGCCGTTCACTGCAGCCGTTACTGCTTGTACGGACATGTTCACCATTAGAACGCCTTGATGAACCAACGCGTCATAAACGGGCCATCCGCCGGCATGGGCAGACGAGCTCATCGAGAGCCCGGCCAAAAGAAAGGCAATAGTTAGCGGTGACCTTTTCATGCGATGACCTCCACGCCTTCCGCAATTTTGTTGAGATATCCTTCTGCTAGCCGGTGGGCCAAAACATCAACCGCCGACATCTCGTCCCGTTCAGTTGCCTGGCTCTTCATGTGCTCGATTGTTGCGAGAGCAGATCCAGTAGGGAATTTCTCGGCCAGAACTTGACGGGCTGCATAATCACCGATCTTGGCGTAGAGCCGATTCCGAAGAGCAACGTCTTCCAACGTGGTTGAGAAAGCCCAAAGCTCAATAGGCCCGACAGTGTTGGTAAGCATCTGGACGATGTATCCGACTTTGGTCTTGAACAATGCAAGGAAATTACCGCCCAGTCGAGGATCAGGGCCAGTTGCTTCACGCTGCAATCTGGTTATGGCCTCTTCGGAAACTTCGAAAACTTCGCGAAGAACTTTCTCATCTGCGGTATTACCGCCGCGCATGACATAGACAGCAGTTGCCGCATTTAGAATTGGCATTGGGAAGTCTGCGAGATACTGCGAGACAAGCACGACTCTAATGCCCCACTTACGCCCTTCCCTCGCGTCCTTAATGCATGTCTGTACAAATGACTCTTGCCCATTGGTGTTATGGAACTCGTCATAAGCAATGGTTTTCTTTTCGTCTTGAACGTCAGCGATGCGCTTCTTGTGATACTCGTGATAAAGCTCAGGACAGACTGGCAGAACTACTTCCTCCCTAAGGAAGTAGTTTTTTGCCGCCATTTGCCTTGCAAACATATACATGATTGCGGTTTTAAGGCTGCCTTCTGCCGTTTGAGCGCCAATTACGTCGTTGAGGTCGATAGCGACGATTCGGGTTTCGCTACTCAATTGGAAGCGGGTACGCCCGGTGAACAATGAGTATTTGGATGACGCGACACTGAAACAACGCGCCATATACGAGAGTACAGGCTCTCCACCGGGGATATTTGCCTTACCATAGAGCTCACGCACCGACTCATCGTTCAGGAATGCGTCGAAGTCAGAGAACACAGGGACCGCCTGGCGCTGCGCCATGGCCGCTTCAGCGACAAAACCTGCTGCGAACAGGATATCGGTGACTTCCCACCAAGTGGCTTCGCTCCACCAGTCCGGCTCGTGAAGATCAAAAAGACCTGCCTCGCGAAGAGTCTTGTCCACAACAGGCTCAACATGTTCTTCATATCGAAGAGCGGAGCGCGTCGCCCTGGCCTCATAAGCAAGATCGATCAACTTATCCACGACACGAGCACAGTCCTCAGGTGCCTCGCGCTTGGCAGCATTGGTACAAAACAACGTCAGGAAATCGGCAAGAAATTCCTTTTCACGAGCTGTTGGGTAGCGCGCGCCAAGCTGGGTATCGCAGGGGTTAACCGCGAACTCGGGAGTGTTTTGCAGCCGCATGTATATGGCTTCATGCTTGCGATTCTCGGGCAATGCGCTTTGAAGCAGTTTAATAAGGCCAGACGATGATGGGCCAACGTCGATAATGGTCATCAACGGCAACCGCGCGTTGCCTGGTCGATGAACAGTTGCACTATTCATCGTGTTGAGCAGGACAGACTTACCAGAGCCTGGTGGCGCAGATAGTGCCTCGATCCATGTGTCTTGCAGAGAACTGCCGAGCTGAATCGAATAGATCTTTCCATCAGGCGTTCTAACAACAAACGAACCCTCACCCCAGGGCGTAGCTGGTCGCTGGAAAGGCATCATGCGCAACGCGTCGGGTAACGGCGGCACCATTCGGTTGGCAGGATTCTTCAGCGTGAACCCTGGGATTGTTGAAGCCCAGCCGGCAACCGGATCGCCATGCGTCGACGTGACGCCACATATCCCCCACGCCTGGATGGCCTTTTCAAGAGCAGCCATTCGCCGCTTTGTTTCGCGCTCGCTGGGAGACCAGGTAGAAGCTGTAATTTTCATACAGCATATTGGGTCGGTTTTGCTGCGCTCTTGCAGATCCAGGAAAGACTGGCGGATCTGATTGTTGCTGCCGATCATTCCTACGAAGCTGAGCATCATCTGGCGACCACGAGTCTCCGAAAGACCTCCAGGTGTAAGGTCGATCTTCAGTCGCCAAGGAATCTCTCGTGACACTGTATTGAACAGGTAGGAGAACAGTTGTGGCTCTTGAGGGCCGAGCTCCATCGACAGGTTGCCGTGCCACAGTTCGTCGGTCTTGACTAGAGAATGCTGTACGTCAACGTCATTCGTAACGATCTGATAATTGACCGAAGGAGCTGTAAGGTCAGAAAGATCCTTAGCGTCCTCTCGGCCCCGGGGTTGGAACCGATCACCTGGTAGAACAGGCCTGAACTTTTGCGATGTTCTTTCGCGATTGACCATGATGCGCACACGTTTGACGGCCTCATGCGCGCTGAGCTGTTTGAGAAGAATGCCTCCCCTACCCTCCCCGCCACAGCTTTCAAAGTCTTTCAGAACTCTCTCGATCATGGTGTCGTGACGATACTTGAGAGTCATCAATACGAGAGCTGGAGACTGGCCAAACTCAATCCGGGGTAATTCGAACTTTTCCGCGTCTAGTGCACGCTCTTTGCGCTCACGCTCTAGATCGGTGCCGATCGCGCTTGGATGCGTGTATACAACCAACAGGTTCTGCTCCCAGGCGACAAGTGGCGCGTTACGTTTAACGCGGTCGAGTATCAGGTCTTCGGACTTCAAACCAATCCGGCGGGCGGCATTGATCTGCGGCTCAGCTAAACGCATGAGCTCGTCCAATGCACGATCTGGATCCCGCTCGAAGGAAACAGAAAAGGTATGACCCGGCTCACGCATGTAGCCGTTCATCTTGACCCGGAGGTTATCGATCAGCTTATCGAAATCTTTTTCAGAAAGGATCTGATACGTCCCCTGAACATCAAATACAGTAAGCAGAGAGCCGTCGTTAGCAACGAGCGTATAAGGGTCTTTAAGCGCGGGATTTCGAGCAATATCGTCATCCGTGAGGCCAATAGCCGTAGCCAGCTCACAATAGCCGGCAAGATCTTTTCCGACCATATACTTAGAGATATACGCAAAGGCCGCCTCAGTAGCATCGAGAAGGCTATCGAGAATCTTTGTTAGAGCCATACGCCCTCCCTATGCCGGCGGATTAATCACGCCATGGAATACTTCCCTCCACTTCGTAGAGGGATACGAAACTTGATATTCACGCGCCCAAAGCGCAGCGACTTTATTCATCGGCCCTGGATTGAAGACTACGGCCAAGTCTTCAAATACAGCCTCTCGACGTTCTTTCTCAGAGCCATCTTGCCGAAGCAAAGCCTGCGCGAAGACTGCAGGCGAACATGTACCCCATGCATTCTTTGCATAGGTCATGTGCGATCCGAGCCAATTGAGCAACTTCTTCGCATCCGCTTGTTGCCCTTTGTCACCGATTTGCAGCGCTACCATGAGAGTACGCTGAAGATGATTGATATCTTGAGGCGATACACCAGGAAGATATGCAATGACAGCTTCGCCGTCATTCAGCTCCCCAAGATGGTTCCAGCCGTGACAGATCACATCAACGGCTTTCAAATTAACTTCCCGAACATCCTGGTGATTATCCGAGACGTTATGAACCTGATTATGAGAGGAGTGAAAACCGCAGAACATGCAGCGGTAACCCTCTCGACTCAACGTCTTTTCTTTTAGTCCTCCGGACTTAAATTCCTTTACATCGGGCTCCCACGACTTACCTGATTTATCACCCCAAACCCTGCTTTTCGTAGAGAAAAACAGGGATGGAAAAGGGGCCTGTTCGAGGCCGCTACCAAGCCCTGGTAGCGGTTGCACCTTTTCAAGGTCAACAGAAGCTGGATCGGTATAATCGCGGTCGTTAGTCATAGTTCGTGGCGGCCCGAAGACCGCCACCCCCCTGGATTAGTTGGGCACTTGGCCGTATTCGGATGCAGAAATGCCCACGGTCTCGCCAGTACGCATCAGAATGAAACTGATACTGCCGAGTGCGGCGCCGGCGACAATGGGGCCGAAGATCTGTTTCGGCTTGATATCGCTTCGGTCGCCTTCGGAGCCCTTTTTGTACCAGTTCCATCCACCTACGGACCCAGAAACAAGCCCCGCCAGGGCAAGAAACTTGCCAAAGTTATTCTTGATGGAATCGGCCTGGTTGGCACCGGTGTTGACCATACCTGCCCAACCACCGTCGGCACTTGCAGCTGTACTGAAGAACAGTGCGCCGGAAGTAATGGCAGCGGTTGCCAACATGATCCGTTTTTCACGAGGGTCTACCGTGTACTGATCGATATACACCTGAGCACGAACCAGAACCTGACGGCCCAGGTTCCCTACCGCCTCGATCGGATTGATCTTGAACGCCATGATTATCTCCCTTGAGATCGTTTACCAGAAGAGGTTGAAAGAGACCCTGAACGCTTCGATTGCGTCAGGTATCTGAACTAGCAGCGCACCGAATATCATGTGGGTAAGTGCGCGCCAGACAGAGTCATCGGCGCCTTGATTAGACTGACCGTCCATTGCTGCTTTTTTTAACAGCATTACGCCTTTAAAAAAGAAAACACCGCCAAAGACACTTGCAAGTGTTAAAACCGCGTTGATAGCAGCTGCAAATCGCCCAAAATCAGCAGCCCCCTCATAAGCAATGGGCCCATAAGTTACGGTCCCGGTGCCGATGGTATTCCAGGTTGCGTTAATAAAGCTCGAGAGGTTGGCCATAAGTCCGCCAACCAGCATCAGCGGCACAATATCCCCGAATGTCACCGGAGGGCCCCCGGGAATACGCACAGAACGTTGAAGCCGTAGTATCGCGCTGGCCACATAGATGACCCCGACCAGCCCGCCAAGCGCCCAAAGTAAACGCCATAATGCAACCGAAAAATCGTTCGCAAAATGGACAATCATCGAAGCCAAATCCATATATGCTTCCCTACCTGATCAGGCCACGGTTAGTGCGAACGGCTCGGCCAGCCACGTCAATACCTAATACATTCAACTCGCCTAGCCGGTCACCGACCTGAATGAGGTAAACCTCCCCGCTCTTCTGAACCCAAGCCATACCCGGATAAATTGTGTTCAGTTTGTATTCATGTAGGACTGCGGACGAATGGCCGCGATTGGAGCCCTGGCGATAACGCTTATAGAGCGGAGTCACAACCTTTTTTGAACTAGCCGGCGCGCTGCCAACTTTAATTGCCTCTTCAAGGCGACGTTGATTAGACAGAACGGCGGCCTCTAACAAAGCGAGCCGACTGTTGGAGTCTGCCGCTGTAGCCTTCAACTCGCTAATCATGGCAAGGAGCTGCTTGCGGTCTTCGCTCAGATCAACCTCGACGGCAGGTGGCTGGGAAGCTGTTGCCGATCGCGCAGCGGAAACGCTCTCTAACGGGTTAGGCACGGTACCGAGCAAAGCATCAACATCGCTGTTGGGGACGTTATGACCATCGCTCCGAGTGTCTACAGTGCTATGAGATGCTTCGGCAGCATGCTCCGAGGCGCTTTTCATCGCCTCCGCTGGAGAGAAAGTCGTCTGCAACGTCGAGGGCCTTGCCGGGCCCGAACCGCCTAAAAGGTCGGGCATAAAAATCAGCACCCCGCCCACAACTACCGCTGCACAGAGCACGCCTTTGACGATGAGATCTTTCATCCCGCTCGGCTTGTTCTCTTTTGACGGACGCTGATCGACGTCAGCCGAGAGCGACTCACGCTCCGGCTCTTTGTCCAGTTGGGACTCGCCCTGCGTCATATCAAAGATGTCAGGTGCTGGTGTCGATTCGTTCATAACGCGCCCATTTCGTATAGTGGCAATTATACAGAATTAAAGAGAAGAATAGCCACCTTGGCCGTCACAGGGAAGCCCCTGACTGCAAGCAGCCAGGGGCCTATTGCTGCTGTGGTGCGTCTTCCGCCGCGCGAGCACCGCTTAAGGCAGCCGCGGCCCCAGGGGCGATCTCATCGGAGGACAAGACTGGGCCGATAAACTGGATACCAATCGTTTCCTTCGACGGGATGAGCACTTGTTTGGGCGGAATTTGCGCAGCGTCCTGCGCCAAGACCTTCCCGGCCTGCTCCCCTGCCCCACCGATCATGCTGCCCAGCACAGCAGTTCCATCTGGAGTAGACGGATAGGTCTGAATCACGCCGCCCTGGGGGGTAATGATGTTTTGGGAGTTTGACTGTTCATACAACTGACCGGTCTTACCAATGCCTGCAGCGATTGCCGGGAGAATGATGCGGGTGAAATAGCGATTATTGACTTCGCCGGATAGAGCGCTTCTTAGCGAGTCCTTGTCTATCGCTTTAGCTGTAATGTTGTATGACTTTCCTTTCCATTTCATGGCAGTGAAAGTCATGTCGACGCTTTCATTGAGACGCTTATAGCCAGTCGCATAGACAGTGAGACCCTGATAAGGGCCGCTGGGAACGAACGCTACAACCAGCGAGTTTTCATCCGTGTCTATATTGGTTTCCAACAACGCAGCGATCCGCGCGTAGTCTTCAATAATCTTAACAACAGGTTTTTCCGAAGTTCGCTCGCTGGGGCTTACATCGGCGGCGCTAGCAGGTAGTGTGCTAGATGGCTGTGGAACATTAATGGACATTGCAAAAGCATCCATATCCGCCGCCACAGTCGCGGCAGAATGTTGCGGTGCCACCCAGTTGGCCAGAAGTGCTTTGGCCTGATCCTCAATAAGCTTTTGCCTAGCCCGCTCTTGCTCCGTCACCTCTTGACGATTCTGCTGCTGATTGCCCTGGTTAACATAGACAACCTGCGGCGCCGGGGGCTGCTGCTGCACCGGAGCAGTTGGTTTTACCTCCTCTACTGGTTGGGCCCGAGTAGAGATAACAGAAACATAGGTTTGCCCTTGCCCCTGCGCTTTCTCTGCATTCTCGCTGTTGTACTCCTTCAATACTTTTTGATAGTGCTCACTTTCTTTTGAGCTACTTCCCTGAGCAGATGTGTTGACGGCGACAACACTTTTCTTTGGAGTTGTGTCGTCCGCGAAATACGTCCAAGCAACGTACCCCACACCGATGAGAACTACGCTGACAACTGCAGCAATAGCAATCCAGTTTCTCCCTACATCAGCTTGCATTTCACCGCTCATTGCCGATCCTCAAAAAATATCAAGCTGGACAGTTACGGATCTGCCCATGTCCGAAAAAGTGACATAAGGGGTAAGAGGCATTCGATAAACACGGGTGCCGTTAGCACTTGAGCTTGTTTGATCGAATGGTGACTTGAGGTCGTAAGTCGTACGGACATAAAGCTCATTGGATAGCTGATAAACCTTTGTCCCAGCCGGTACCGATCCAATGGCCTTGATAGGCTTTGCCTCCATGGGCGGCAACCCATCAAGGAAGGCTTGCAGCGTATCGTCGTAGAGTTCGATTTTACCTGGGCCAACAACTGGAGCCTTGGCGTTAGGCCCGCGGCCAGGAACTCGTATATCAAGGCGAACATCAACGTCGCGAGTTGATTCCTTTGTGCCTTCTTCACCGGTGGAGAGTTGAACGACTACTGGTGTCGGCAATCCCTGGAGGAACACGGTTAAGGTGCCGCTCTCATAAGGAGACAACGCAGAAACGACAACGACGTGAGTGCCTTTCAGCCACTCAGGGAAGAAAACCCGAGCATCCGAAATGCGTGGCGGAGCCGCAAGAGGCCAGGGAGCGCCTGTAGCGTCGATAAATATGAGTGAGCTCGGCGTACCAGGCAGCATCCGAGCAACTGGCATAGAAGATCCGGGAGCCAGGTCGACCGATACGCTACTGATTCGTGGGAGAGCTCGAACAGGCTTATAGGCCTTTGCCTCTCGCGACTCGTCAAAGGTTACTGCCAGATCTCGGATTTCATCGGGTTTGAATGGCGATACCTGACTTTTGGCAACCTCGAACGCTGAAAGCTGGCCTGGCGGAAACAATCCTCTGGTACCGTCGTCGTGAACGGCCATGCCGGGGGCTGGGGCGATTGTCTGAGCACCTGGAGCTGCCGGGAAATAGCCAGGGGGTGTCTGCTGTTGCACAGGGTAGTTCTGAGCCCCATACGCCGAAGCGGGAAAAGCAGTCTGTATCTGCTGCTGTGCAGTAGGAGCTGCAGAACTTCCACCACTCGATATCGGCACCCATTCCAGCGGCTGTTGTGCCTGAGAGGAGCTGGCTGCAGCAACGTTTTGTCCGGAATTTTCGGCTGACGCACCTGTAGTGAAAAACATCACTGCGATGGGAACCAGTGCAAGAAAGAGCTTCATCGAATTCACCTACAGCGGTCGCGTGACAAGTTGGCCAACACCGATACCCTCAATGGAGTCCAGTGTTGGAATGCGTTCAACGCGGACGGTGGCCATGAAGCGTTGAGCGGGGAGCTCATTAGCCTGGCCGGTCAGCTTGACCTCGATCGGAACCTCAACCATCCAGATGAACGCCCCGTTCTCGACGCCGTCCTTCACCAGTACGCCGGTGCCGGCGGTGATAGACATGTTCATTCGTCGTTGTCTGACGGTTTCGAGAACGCCTGACGTTTGCAACGCTTCGATGTATGACTTAAAGCCAGGCCTTGTGTAGCGTGCCCGGGTGTCCTCGAGTTGCTGTCGCCAGTTCTGAAAGTCCATCGTGAATGAGCGACTGAGGGTGTCCTTCGCGAACTGGATGACATCCCCTGGCTTCCGATACGGCTCGGATAAAGGAATCATCGGGAAGATCCGGCCGTTGTCTGAAGCGAAATACTGGCGATCCGGATGAACCGCAAACCAGCCCAGCACGCTGGCCAGTGCCACGAGAATGACTACAGCTACTGAAAGGATGTAATTGAGCTTCACAGACGACGCAGCGATCAGGGCAATCTTCCGGCGCTGTTGCTCGTCGCGTACCGCTGGATCTACGGCATCAGCAGTTCTGTGTAGCTTTGCCACGACCTCACGTAGGATGGCGTCAACCACCTCTGCGTCGCGTGATGTGCCGGCACCTGGATCATGCCGAATAGGATCGCTGCTCATAGAGCCTCCATGGTCATTTTTCCGTATTATAACCATGATGCGAAAAACGACAAGACGGCAGAGCCCCCGCTTGCGGAAGCTCAGAGGGAGTTCCAAAGAGCGGCCGGTTTGTCGGGCTGGCAGCGATACAGAATCTGGGCAGTTCAATCGGTGACGTATTTCGCCGACATTCTGAATGGCGTTTCGTATTTCACCGACGCTTAGGATCGACCTGCGATTCGGTAAAACCCGCTTACAACGGGGGTTTTGTGTGTTTTTTGCTCAGAATCAAGCGCCGGCGGCTATGGACGTACGCCAGCGCGCAGTAACGTATATCACCGACAACTCGCGCTCCCCCGCGTATATCGCCGACAGGTGTGGATAAGCTGTCTATAAGGCTTGCCTGACGTTGGACATCGCCGACATCCATCGTCGTCTATCACCGACGGTTTCTCGTCTATTGCCGACGGCCGTTTCGTATATTGCCGACAACGAGGAAGCACAAAGCCTCTTGTATCAAGGGCTTGAGCCATATTCCTTACCGGTTAACACGCGCGCGCGTATTAACTTCTTCTTAACAAAGAAGAATCTTTTAACTACTAAGAGAGCAGGATGAGGAACCGGAGTGGTTCAAGGGTGCAGGTATGGACGTGACAATGACTGCAACAACAGCTTTGAAAAGCAAAAGCGAGTAATCAGGTATACCGGTAGCTGAACGCCGCGGCTAGCCTGGAACCTGAGCGTTGCCTGTCACCATCCCCCCGCCCTTCCTGAGGAAGGGAGCGAGTCGGCCTCTGTCCCCAACGGCCCAGGGGGAAAAGCAAAACCCCCTGAACCGCTGGCGGAGCCTTACTTCTCAAGCTCCTGGTACAAGGGCGCGCTTCGCTTCTGTCCTCACCCGTTCGGTGCTCTCCAGCAAGCTGGTTCCGCTCCGCTGCGGCTTCCGGGCAGACCCTTGACCAACATCAAATAACTACGTAATTACGGCTTTACGTATATACGTAACGCACCTAATATGCATCCATCAGAAACGACGAAGCCCGGACGGCGGCTACCGATCCGGGCTTCTACCCAGCACTGTCCGTCTAGGAGCATTAATGGGCTTGAACATGATACCGTTTGACCTAGAAATCCAGCAAGCGCCGGCAGGTAGCGCCGCCAAACGTCAAGCGAAAACCACGCAAAATTGCGAAGAGGGGGAGTTGGTGACCAGCTCAAAAAAAGGAACTCAGCCGTACGAGCAGACCGAGCTTTTCCAGGCCAACATCACGCAATGGCCGGTGAAGGACGACCTTGCGAGCATGGAGTTTCCGATCTTCTCCCTTTCGAAGAAGCACGATACAGAGATTCGGGAATACGTGAACCCCTCGACCAAAAAGCGAATCCGAATCACCCCGTCAGTTGTTGGCGCTGCAACGGTTTTCGACAAGGATCTGCTTCTATTCATTGGCTCACAGCTAATTGAAGCTCGCCAGTCAGGCTTGCCGATTGCCAGAAAGGTTAAGGTTGATATCTACAGATTCCTCACCGGTACCTGTCGGTCGCCTGGTGGAAATTCCTATTACCTGGTAGTCGACATGCTCAGACGGCTCAAGGGCACCAACCTGGAGACCAACATCCAAACAGGGGGTGTTGAGCAGGTGCGCGGATTTGGCCTGATCGATGACTATGAAATTGATCGACACACGGCCAACGGGAAAGGTGCTCTTGAGGTCAGCGTCACAATCTCTGAATGGTTGTACAACGCTCTGATCCATTACGAAGTGCTGACCATCGACCGCCGCTACTTCGAGCTCGGCCAAGCGCTCGAGCGTCGCCTCTACGAACTTGCGCGAAAGCACACTGGTGAAAAGGCACTGTGGAAATGCGATATCGAGATCCTTCGTCAGAAAACCGGTTCTACCCAGGATCTGAGACGTTTTCGATCAGAGGTACGCAGCATCATCAAGCGCGACTCCCTACCCGATTACCGTATTGCGCTTGATAGCAGCAATAAGAAGGTTCAACGAGTCGTTTTCTATACCCGCAATAACAAGGCACTCATGGAGGAGCTTTCAAAAATGCCCGATGGCTATGCATGGTACGAAAAGCTCGAGCGCACTGCGCCGGCTTGACGCTCAGCGTATTTCACCGACACCCGCGCTATTTCTGTCCCCTCCCCTTCTGAACAAGCATCACGGATTCCATTCCCTTGCGTAGCGAGGCGTTCGTTAGGAATTCGTCTTTTTCTAGGCGCCGACGAAGCGGTGCGTAGAGGCGCCGTTGAGCGCTGCTCAGGGTGCCGTTCGCAGGGACGTCTTTCGCCGACAATATCGCGCCGTTATACGTATGTATGTATTTACGTAAGTATGTAGTATGACTATAATCCGGTTTCCTCTCAGGAAAACCAACGATGCCTTGGCGGCTACCAAGGCTCGTTGTAACGAAAAACCGTCTAGGAGCGTTCGCATGTTCAATCCGCCTAAGAAGCCGGATCCTGCGCGGATCCGTCAACTTGAGTACGAAATTCGTCGGCTGACCGATGCGCAGCAAATGATGCTTGACGCCAATCAGGCCGTAGCCAATGGCGACAAAGAGACTCTTACCTCGATGGGGTTCGAACTCGACCACATTGAAGACCTGATCAAGCGTGGCGAGAGCGGGAAAACAGCTTTCCCGGATTACGCCATCCGTAACAACCAGGACGCGATCGAGCACCTGAAAGCATTGCTCGAACGCGAACACGCCGGTGAATCTTGGTAGTAATTACGTAATTACGTAAGTACGTAGGTACGTGCGTATTTAATTGCGAGGGTACATAATGCAACGGCGTTACATGGTTCTCTATGTGGACATGACGGCAGAGCGGCCTGAGCCGCGGGAGCAGTTGGTTCAGCTAGATGTGAGCGGGTTAACCGAGATTCAGGTTGAGGATCGGCTTTTGTCAAAGGCAAAGCGATCTATTGCAGACGAGCTTGGCGTAGGCAAAGACAAGGTTGCGGTACATGCCTTTTGGTTGCTTTCCTAGCCTACTTAATTCATTATTTACGTAAATACGTACGTACGCCGGTATGTAAGGGGCATGAGATGACTGTTTATGCAATCGTTAACACCAAAGGTGGGGTTGGCAAATCCACGACCGCCATTCATTTAGCCTGCGACCTTGCTGCAGAAGGCCCATCATTGCTGATTGATGGTGACCCTCAAGAAAGTGCTGCGACCTGGGCTGCTTGGCGGCGGGAGTGTGAGGAAGCAAAAGGGCGCCCCATGCCAACGACTATCTGCCTTCGGGGCAAAGCCATTTTTGACGAGGGCAAGGAGCTCGTTGGTAACTATCAGAATACAGTCGTCGATGCTGGTGGCCGGGATGCCCCAGGGCTTCGGAACGCCCTTCTCCTCGCTGATGTTGCGGTCATTCCTGTTGGTGCTTCAGGGCTCGATGCTGCCGCAATGACGGATCTGCTTGAAGTGGTCGACCTGGCCAAGGACTACAACCCCAAGCTGAAGGTAAAGGTGCTACTGACGCGTATTGATCCTCGCACGAAAGATATCAAGGACATGCTCAAGTACCTTGAAGAGTCTTCTCTAACGGTTTTAGACGCGAGAGTGTGTGAGCGCGTTGTTTTCCGCCGGGCGATTGGCGAAGGTCGCACGATTGAAGAGATTGCGAAGGACCATCAGGCCATTGCTGAGATGAAGGCGTTCTACGAAGAGGTGAAGAAATGAAAGCGAAGCCGTCTCTCGACGAGTTCCGTGGTGGCGGTGCAGAAGGCGCTGTTGAGCCGACTCCTGCGCCCGCACCGCAGCCAACCCCTGTTGCTACGCCTGGTAATTCCACCGAGCGCGAGAACAAGACTATTCGGATCCGGAAGACCTACAACGCTCGCCTGAGGGATGAATCGTTCAGCCGAAGCAAGCTTGAAGGTCGTAAGGTCACTGAGTCAGACCTGATCGACGAGGCGCTTGAGGCCTACTTCAAGAAGCTGGACAAACGCGCGTAAGTACCTAATTACGTACCTACGTACGTAAATACACAAAAGGCCGCAGCAGCGGCCTTTTATGATTCCATCCCCCCGCCCTTCCTAAGGAAGGGAGCGAGTCGGCCTCTGTCCCCAACGGCCCAGGGGGAAAAGCAAACCCCCTGAACCGCTGGCGGAGCCTTACTTCTCAAGCTCCTGGTACAAGGGCGCGCTTCGCTTCTGTCCTCACCCGTTCGGTGCTCTCCAGCAAGCTGGTTCCGCTCCGCTGCGGCTTCCGGGCAGACCCTTGACCAACAATCCCACCCAGACACCGACGTACAACGTCGCCGATATACGCACCCACCAACTCCAGCACCTGGTGATGGCCACCTCGCCCTGCAGGAACTCCACAACCAGATCCGCGCCGCCGGCGCCGATCGGCAGCAACAGCTCCTGGTCGACCTCGAGCACACCGAGGATCTAACTCCGCGCCCGAGCGCAGGCCCGCAGCAACTCCACCGCCGCCCGGCCTGGCCGGTACCGCCGACGGCGGTGAACTCACGTGCATACCGGGGTGCTCCCCTAAGCGCACCAGGCGCGCCAAAGGCTGTAAATATTTAATTACGTGTTTACGTACGTACGTAGCTACGTATAGAATTCCCTTTACCAGCATTCCGCTGGGTTGGAGGGTTGAACAATGCACTGCAAATATTCCCAGATCGCTTCCCTTCCGCTTGTCGAGATCAAGCGGCTCGCCCGCTGGCAGATCGAAGAGGCCATCGCGGCTTGCCCCAAGTGCTTCCGTGAAGGGCTTTATAAGTTTCTTTCTGCGTAGTTATGTACGTACGTACTTAGCTACGCCTGTATTTAAGTACCTGGCGGCTACCAGGTAGAAATAAAACGTCTAGGAGCATTCGATGATCAGTAATGGGAGCCCAACAGGGCTAAGCATCAAGCGAACCTACAAACACTTCGGCTTCTGCTGTGGCCTGGGCTCGGGTGCGGCCGGTTTCAATGACAGCGTTCTGCAGATTGCCAACATGATCGGTAACTGGCGCTGCATCGGAGGCGTCGACATCGATCAAGCCGGTCTAGCGGACTTCGAACAACTCACTGGCACCAAGGGCACAATGTTGGATCTGTTCACACGCGAGCAGTACATCGCCTTCCACGGTGAACAACCACCTGCCGACTGGAAAGAGGCGGGCCTCGACGATATCCGCCGCGCCGCTGGCGGTGAGGATCCTGACGCGGTCTTCATCAGCAGCCCTTGCAAGGGTGCCTCTGGCTTGCTTCCCGAGTCCATGAGCGTGACACCGAAGTACATGGCCCTCAACGAGCTGACGCTCCGTTGCGTCTGGCTAATGCTGGAAGCCTGGGCGCATAACCCGGTCAAGCTGATCGTTTTCGAGAACGTCCCGCGCCTTGCCTCCCGGGGCCGCTACCTCCTCGATCAGATCGTCGGTCTTTTCCGCCACTACGGCTACGCCGTGGAAGAGACCGTCCACGACTGCGGCAAGATCGCCGGCCTGGCGCAGAGCCGGCCACGCTTCTTGCTGGTCGCCCGACATGTCGAACGCGTGCCGGCCTTCCTCTACCAGCCGCAGACACACAATCTGCGTGGGGTCGGCGAGATCCTTGGCCGCATGCCGATGCCGGGCGATATCGACCTCGCGGGGCCGATGCACCGGGTACCCGCTTTGCACTGGAAAACCTGGGTACGTCTCGCCCTGGTCGAACCGGGTAAGGACTGGCGCTCTCTCAACCGCCTGGCGATCGAGGACGGTTATCTGCGTGATCTGATCATCGTGCCGGAGTACCAAGCGGGGTACTTGGGGGTGCATGGCTGGGACGAAAGCACCGGTACCATCGCAGGCCGCAGCGGCCCGACCAATGGCGCCTTCTCTGTCGCCGACCCGCGCCCAGTCAGCAAAGCGGAATACGCGCAGTACGGCGTGATTCCCTGGGATCGCCATTCCGGTGTAGTAACTGGACAGCGCAGTCCCGGACAGGGCCCGTTCAGTGTGGCGGACCCGCGCCCGGACTGGAATCGCCACTCAGGTAACTATCGCGTTGTACCCTTCGACCGCGCAGCCGGCACAATCATCGCCGGCGGTAAGGGCGTGCAAGGAGGCTGGCAGTCGGTGGCCGACCCGCGTGTACTCAATCGCAAGAAGGGCGACTCATACCTTACCGGCGGGCACTATGGCGTGGTGAACTGGTACAGTTCGGCCGGCGCTGTATCCGCCAGCGCGCGTCACGATAATGGCCGCTGGTCGGTCGCTGACACGCGCCTTCCGGCAGCGAATGACCGTGTTACCTGTGTCATCCGCAGTATGCACGATACCTGGAACCGGCCTTTCACCACCCTGGAACTGGCCGCACTGCAATCTATGTTCGACCCTGAGGACATCTGGCAGCCCAACGACGAAACCGGCGCCCTGGAACTGGTCGGCAAGCCGTTCATTTTGCACGGCAACAACGACGGCGCCTGGCGAGAGCGTATCGGCAACGCCGTACCTCGAAAGGCCGGCAAGGCAATCGCCGACGTCATGCTCAGCACGCTGATGCTCTCCGAAATGGGCGAAACCTTCACCCTCAACGCCATGCCCGTATGGTGCCAGCCGCTGGCAATGGCGATCAGCATGAGCCGCCTGCAGCAGGAGCTGACAGCATGAAGGCATTGAGCATTCGCCAGCCCTAGGCCTGGCTTATCGTCCGCGGGCATAAGCCGCTGGAAAACCGTTCTTGGGCCACGTCCTACCGTGGCCCCCTGCTGATCCACGCTGCCGAGGGTATGACCCGTGCCGAGTATGAAGATGCCGCCAGCCTGTGCAGTAAGGCGGCAATCACCCTGCCTGCCTTCGACGCCCTCGAGCGCGGCGGCATCGTCGGCCAGGCCACTGTCACAGGCTGTATCGACGAAAGCCCGTCGCTATGGTTCTTTGGCAAGTACGGCTTCGAACTGGCCAACGCCAAGCCACTGCCGTTCATTCCCTGCAAGGGCAGGCTCGGCCTGTTCGACGTGGACTACCAGGGGTAAACGTGCCCGTTTCGTATATCGCCGACACTCCCATCCCCCCGCCCTTCCTAGGGAAGGGAGCGAGTCGGCCTCTGTCCCCAACGGCCCAGGGGGAAAAGCAAAACCCCTGAACCGCTGGCGGAGCCTTACTTCTCAAGCTCCTGGTACAAGGGCGCGCTTCGCTTCTGTCCTCACCCGTTCGGTGCTCTCCAGCAAGCTGGATCCGCTCCGCATGCGGCTTCCGGGCAGACCCTTGACCCAATGGTTACGTACATACATACAGCTTGGTTTGTGGCCAAACGCAGGGGCTGAGGCTCAGAGCCGCAGAACTACATGAGCGTTAAGTACAGACCTATTTAATTACGTACCTACGTAGTTACGTGACCGGGCATGTGTCGGCGATATACGTCCTTCAGCGCAAGGCGCGTCCGTTGCGTTATGTGGGAGATAGGGGAGCGGGTGCCTGGGCCTAGGTCTAGGTCTAGTTGATCCGATATTGGACAGGGCTCCAGGCCTGCCGAAGTGTCGGCGATATACGTAGGTTTGCGCTAAGCAGCAATAGTTCGGCAGATGCATGGTTCTGGCGTAATTATGTGTTTACGTACTTACGTACGTACGTATATAATTATTGTGCGTGGCGGTTATGTAATCGCGTACGTGCGTACGTACTTACTCCTGTGTGTGCGTAGTCTTGAAACATCGAAAATCCGAGGTGCTCTATGTACGATGCAGTAATAGCCCGCGAAGCCTGTTTCCTGGATAAATCCCTTTCGCGGGGCGAGGTCGTGTCAGTCCACCGCGACATGGTTGCTGCCATGAATGCCCGGGACAAGTTGAACAAGCGCAAGCGCGCTATTCATAGCGAGAGCGCGTTCATCGCCGTGCATTCTGAAAATGCGCTTCGCAAGGGCGAGATCGCTGAGCATCTGATTGATGACTACGACCGGGAACAACGTCGGGCCTTTTGCAAGCGACTGATGGCGGCAATTCTTTCGATGGAGCTCACGGGCAAGCCTGACCGGATGGCCGATGAAGCCGGCTATTACCTGCAGCAAGAAGGACTCACTCTGGAAGAGCTGCGCGAGCGTTATGAGCAAGAGGTTCGCGAAGAGCATCAGGAGCGGGTGCTTCAGCAACAGGAGGCTGCACACTTGCGGGCGCGTGGGTACGAAGCGCAAAAGGCGATAGACCTGATCCGCAACGAGCCATGCTTCTCCGTTCCAGCAGTTCGCGGCGTGCAGGCACGGGGCGAGTTCTACTTGGCCCAGATTCCCTACCCGATACTCGCCAAACTTTTCGTTTTCGATGAGGAAGAGGCGGTACCGGCAGAGCTTAGGGCGCAACGTGCCCTCAACAAGAAGCGTGCCGAGGACATCAGCGAATACATGCTGGCCAACAGGGACGAATACGTCCTGCCAGCGCTGACTGCAAGCGTAGACATTGCAATGGCCTTCGAGCCGTTCGAGGGAATCCCTCAGCTCGGCATGCTCCATATCCCGATGAGCGCAACCATGCTGATCAATGATGGCCAACATCGTCGCTACGCGATCGAGCTGGCTCTCAAGGGCGACTCCACGCTCCAGAACGAGACGGCGCCGGTTCAAATTCATTTTGACCAGGGCCTCAAGCGCTCGCAGCAGATTTTCGCCGACATCAACAGCAAGGCCGTCAAACCGTCGTCTGCTATCAACGCGCTGTATGACCATCGCAACCCCTACAACGCCTGGATCCAGCAGCTGCTCAACGAAATGCCCAGCATCAAGAAGCGCATCGACTTCGAGAACGCTACGCCCGGGCAGCGCTCGTACAAACTGTGGAGTCTGGTGGCATTCAAGAAGTTCGTCACCCTTCTCACAGGGGTCAGCGAGCGAACCATCGGCCAGGTCGATGAAACACGCCTGCAGGGTATCGCCGGATTGGTACGCCAATTTTTGGACGAGTGCGGAAAACATCTGCCTCAATGGGCACACATGATCAGTGGCGGGATTCCCGCGGCAGATGTGCGAGAAATCATGGTCATTGGTCATGCGGTGTTCTTGGAGGCGCTGGGAATTTTTGGTCGGGAAGCGCTGTTCGCAGGCACCTACCTGACGCCAATCGACCGCGATGCGAAAGTCATCGATCCGAGCCGCGCCCGGTGGCATTCCATGCAGCGCCTTGCTGCTGTAGAAACGAGCAAAGGCGACGCTATGTGGGAAAACCGTTGCGTGGTGCTCGGGAAGATGCAGAAGACTACCGACGGTACGAAGTCCACTGCTGCCACACTTCTGAAGATCGCCGGCGTCTCCCTACCTGAGGACTTAGCGGCTGTGAACGCCCGAGTTGAGGCGTCTCAGGTACCCGCCCCGCTATGAGCCAGACCGAACCCAAGGCCATCGTAGGCCGCACCCGTACCGGCTATGACCGGCCCGTGACTGTAAATGGTGTGCTGATGGGGCGCGCCAGTTTCGCCAAGTGCTACCCGGTGAGCTGGTGGAATTACCAGCCGGCGGATGGTGGCCGCCTGGAGCAGCACGCCGACCTGTCCCGCGTGCGCGACCGGGCGGTGCTGGAGTACAAGCGCAAGCAGGCCGCCGAGGCGGCAGCCGTGACCGTCACGAACTGAAAGGAACCAGCCCTGCTATGAGTACGACCAAGAAATCCGCCCGTCTGACCCCGAATATGCGTTGGGTGCTGCAAGGTATCTGCGCTGGCAAACCGCACGACCACGGGTGTTCCGGCCGCTCTGAGTACGGCGCGAGAGTGCAGACCCTGATTGCCCTGCGCTGTCGCGGACTGATCGACGAACAAAACGAGCCGACCGCCGCCGGCCTGGCGATGTTCCCGCCGCCGCAAGCCAGGCCAGCCGACTGCGCATAACGAAAGGAACCCGCATCATTATGGCCAAGCTGCCCCCCATCCATACCCTTACCGCATGCCCGCACTGTGGTAGTGAGACGTTCTATGTCATGCAGGCCTACGCCGGCAAGGGGGTCTATCATCGCCGCTTTGACGGCTTCACGACCGACAACAGCGGCATGTATGACGGCTTGCGTCACAAAGCCGGCAAGCGTGCATTTTGCTCTGAGTGCGAAACGCCGCTGGCAAGCTGGGACGAAGACACCGACGCGCGCCAATACTGCAAAGACGACAGCCGCGACCGCCACGGATAGGAGTCCCCCCCAAGGAAGCTCCTTGCGCATTTTACGAGTCCAGGTAGGAAAACCGGTACGGGCTTGGTAACTCAGACCGAACGAGGCTCTACAGATATCCACAGTAACAGTGGATAACTTTGTTGAAAGGTTCGCCCAAGCACTAGGCTCCGGGACCTGCTATCAGTTGATTACATTTTGCACGATCCTCCTCTCTACGAACTTACCTACGCCCAGGATCCAGCACCGCGCCCAGGGGAGGGGGGGAGGCCTGTAGCAGCTCCACCACCGCGCTGGCCTGGCCGGTACCGACGCCGGCGAGCAGCCTCGAGCATGCGCGCAGCGTCAGCACCTGGTGATGGCCATCGTGCCCTGCAGGAGCTGCACAACCAGATCCGCGCCGCCGACGCCGATCAGCAACAGCACCTGGCCGACATCGAGCACACCGAGGATCCGTCTCCGCGCCTGGGGGAGAGGGGTAGGCCTGCAGCAGCTCCACCACCGCGCCGGCCTAGCCGGTAACGCCGCCGGCGGGCAGCATCGAGCACGCGCGCAGCGTCAGCACCTGGTGATGACCATCGTGCCCTGCAGGAGCTCCACAACCAGATCCGCGCCGCCGACGCCGATCAGCAACAGCACCTGGCCGACATCGAGCACACCGAGGATCCGTCTCCGCGCCCAGGGGAGGCCTGTAGCAGCTCCACCACCTCGCTGGCCTGGCCGGTACCGACGCCGGCGAACAGCCTCGAGCACGCGCGCAGCGTCAGCACCTGGTGATGGCCACCGCGCCCTGCAGGAACTCCACAACCAGATCCGCGCCGCCAGCGCCGATCAACAGCACCTGGTCGACGTCGAGCACACCGAGGATCCAGCACCGCGCCCGGGGGAGGGCTGGCAGCAGCTCCACCGCCGCGCCGGCCTGGCCGGTACCGCCGCCGGCGGACAGCCTCGAGCACGCGCGCAGCGTCAGCACCTGGTGATGGCCACCGCGCCCTGCAGGAACTCCACAACCAGATCCGCGCCGCCGGCGCCGATCAACAGCACCTGGTCGACGTCGATCGCGCCCAGGATCCAGCACCGCACCGGGGGGAGGGGGCGGGCCGGCAGCAGCTCGACCGCCGCGCCGGCCTGGCCGGTACCGCCGCCGGACTATAGAAGCCAGTGGATACGCGAAGTTGGGGGAGGGGAGGGCGGGCCGGATGTGCCGCCCTTTATGGATTTAGAGAGGGCTAGACCTAACCGAATAGGCCTATATGAAATCAGTAAAGTAAAGGGGCAAGCAGAGCAGCAGAAAGACCTAAAAGAACAATGCTCGCGACGACCGCGGCTTTACTACCCGACGATCTTAGGTTGTTTCTGAGTCTGAAGATTATTGCTGTCGAAGTAATCCCGCCTGCGAGTGAAGCAATGAGCCCGGCGGGGGTTTGTGCAATAGCAGTGAGGATAATAATTGCCGGGGAGGACGACGAATCATATTTTGCCCAAAACGGCATGTTTCCGCTACCAAGGACATAACCCACAAAGGTACAAAGAGCACCGAACATGATCATGCAGAACATGAAGAAGCCCATCGCAAGAAGACGTTGAGTATCAACAGTCTTCTTAGCGATATTGTCGCTGATATTGCTGACAGCATTAGCCAGAGTCGAAAGGGCTTTCTTCGACTCCGCATCCGCCACAGCAGACGCTGTAAGGCGGAATTCAGATAGAACATTGTCCACCTGGCTTGAAATCATCGACGGATATTTTCTGTATAACGTGTCGTAGGACTCCAGCGCCATGAGAACCATCCACAGCGAATCATTGTCGCGGATGCCCAGTGCATTCTTGACCCTATATAAGCTTTCAACCTCCCTTTCGGAAGGTTGTCTGCCCAACAGTTTTTCAAACGCACTTTCAAGATCAGACATCTAAAACAGCCCCAAGAACCTTTCGAACTTCGTTTCTCCAGCGGGTTAGCTCAGCGCGGTTACCGATAGGTAGCTCTTTCATAGCTGCATCTATCGACAGCCGCTTACTATAGAGATCATCGCTGACACGATCTGCAAGATCAGGATAGGTTACAGAAAGACCATCTGAGTCTTCGACGGTTTTCCGAATTTTCGAGTTGTTATAGAGCTCAAATTTTGGTTCATCTCCGAAATAGCTATTCCGCACAACATGAACCATCGAGCCGGATAACGAATCCATATACTCTTTCAGCAGTTCGAGGCTGTCACGCTGACGGTTAATAACCCACAGGGTAATCAACTTACGGTTGAGCTCATCAAGAGTAGAATTAAGTGTTTCGCCATAGGCAACAACGCCTTTATTGTTTCTGGCTGCGGTATTGACCACCACCACCTTGTCTCTGTGCTCATCGCAGACGTTGATCAGATCGATCCAGCCGTTTGCATCGTCAAGGTCAATCAGGGCTGACGTGACCTCATCCTTGTACATTTTCCAAACATCGGGATTGGAGGTGTCGGATTCAATCAACAGCACGTCCTTGCCGTTGTGTCTCAACGTATCAATCACACCGATGCTAACCGCGCTTTTACCGACACCGCCTTTGCTTCCCCCAACGACGATAATGGATTCGTTCATTTTTTAGCCTCTCAGATTTCTGGACTGTCTTCTTTCGGTACAAAGCGGCCTGGCGAAATCGTGTCGCTCCGCTTTGATAGATTTTCACCTGGATTGTTCTCCGAGGCTTTCCCCTGATGATTATCAGAAATCTTGCCTGAGAGCACTCCGGTTTGGTTTACATGGCTCTTCGATGATGCTTCTTTTCCTGCAGAAGGCATTGCCTGTTTACGTGCAACCTTAGGCTTAACACTCCGTTTCGCCTTTCGACCAGCCCTCGCCTTCGAGAGATAGCTTTTAAGCGTCGGAGGCTTTATCTCCAGGCCACCCTCAGTCAGCAGCTCGGCAATTTTTTCCAGTGAATAGCCTTTTTTCTTCAGCTGCTCTACCTCATCAACAAGAAGCGCTACCGCTTCTTGCTTGTTGAGCTCTCTGCTTTTGTCTTCTACCTCAGGAAGCTCGCGAAGCGATTCCTGAAGCTTTTCTATGCTTTCCAGCGTGATCGACATTCGATCCACCCATGATTCATTTTTTTTGCATTCTAGCTTTTAACGTTGCCCAGTCAACACACAAGGCCTATGATTTGACAGCAGTGCTTTTAAAAGGCGGGACAAGGTAGGGTTTGCTATACCGCCATAAATGGCGGCCTAGCAACCGGAGGGATTCCAGTCGTTTCACTCCCTACACCCTCCTACCGACCCTGCTCAGGGCAAGCCCCGAGACCCCTTGAGACCGTATATGAGTAGTAGCGAAACAAGAGTTAAGACCAAGCACATCATGGTTCGCGTTTCTCCCGAGGAGAAGGAAACCATTGAGGAGCAGGCGCTGGACGCCGGTCTAACCGCACCTGCGTTCTTGAGGGCGCTTGGCCTCAACAAGAGAGTCACGAGCAAAGCCGACAAGCACCTGGTCAATGAGCTCAGAAAGCTCGGCGGCTTACAAAAGCATCTGTTCAATGAGGGGAGGGGCGTTCTCTCGAAGGAGTACGCGCAGATCCTGGTTGAGATCCAGAAGGCGATCGCAAGGATCGACGGACAATGATTGCCAAGATCCCGGACAAGCGGAGCGATGGTGACTCTTCCTTCAAGGATCTGGTCGAGTACATCACAAACAAAGACCCTGATAGCCACGAGGTGAGCGATGAGCTCAGTACAAGCGACCAACGAAGAAGCATCGACGTTCTTAGGACTGTTGGAGTCAATCTCAGAACAGCAGCTGACCATCTGCGCGCAGTTGGACGAGTTGATTCTCTTGATGCAGATGCCGTCCGAATCCGTCTTGAAAGTATTGGAAGGTCTGCTGCTCCCGATGCAGCAAAACATGTCCGACATAGCCACGACGCTGGCGAGTCGGTTGGAGACATAAACGATGGAACTGAAGCTAAGCGACGCCTTGCCCGCATTAAACACAATCTACGAGCAGCAGCTTCTTATCTCCGACAAGCTCCAGAAACTGATAGAGACTTTCAAGCGAGAGCCAGAACCCGTAGAGCCAACCTTGCGTTTAATGCTGAAGCCTCTGAACGAAGAGATGGACGAGATGCAGCAAGCTCTGACCGAGAGTCCATAGATTTAGCTAGCCTGCTGGGCGACACCCCGCAGCGTATAACGACGCCGACGGGGATCGTCTGTCAGCACACCTGTATCTCGCTAGAAACAGCCAGTGCTGAAATGAATGCCGTAGCAGCTCAAAACGCTCGGGTAAACGACCCGGTGTATCACGTCGTTATCTCCTGGGCGACCGGTGAAAACCCTACTGACGATGAAGCATTCTCGAGTGCGGAATATGCCCTGCGCGCGGTAGGCATGCATGACCACCAATACGTCTTTGCGATACATCGGGATACAGACAATGTGCACGTTCATATTGCAGTAAATCGTGTCAATCCGGAGACATTCCGAGCTGTATACCCTGAGCGTGATTATTACAAGCTCGACTACGCTATGCGAGAACTGGAGCTTGCTAATGACTGGCAACGTGTCGACGGCGTTTACTCCATATTTGAGCGTAATGGGAAAACCGTAATCGACTGGACCAGTGCTTCTCCGAACAGCAAAGGTAAGCGCCCCTCAAAAGCATCGGATATGGAGCGACACGATGGAGTTGAGAGCCTGTTTAGCTACGTGCGAGATAAGCCGCGCAAGGCAGTTGCAAAACTGCTTAAGCGGGAATCTGTTACGTGGCAGGCAGTCCATCGCCTTCTTGCTGAGTACGACCTCTACCTGGAGCCAAAGGGACAAGGCTTTGCGATTTATTCGAAGTCTAGCCCTGATGTGACACCAGTTAAGGCCAGCGACTTGCATGAAGGGCTCTCTCGATCGCGTCTCGAAAAGCGCCTGGGAGAGTTCAAACCAGCCATCGATATTGTTGTAGAACCGCAGGCTGGCTATGACAAGCACCGCCCAGTTAAGCGTGATCCGAAAGTACGCGAGGAGCGCCGCCAGGAACGTGCTAGCGCACGTAAAGCGCTACGCGAGCAATACACCGATTATAAAAAATCGTTCGTACGAAAAGAGCTCAACAAAGACGATGTTCGTAAGTTGTTCGCCGAGCTCGCCGCCAAGGCCCGCGATAGAAGAGGCGCGGTCAAGAATTCCGGCGCCTCAACCGCTGCCAAAAAGGCACTGTACAGCGTCATTGCTTTTGAGACGCTTCGAGAACGTGAACAGCTAAAAGCAGAAATCGCGGCAAAGCGAAAAGCGCTCCGGGCAGACCCGTTGAATAAAGCGATGACGTTTCGTGAGTGGGTTGAAGAACAGGCTGCATCTGGAAACAACGCGGCTGTTAGCCAAATGAGAGGCTGGGCCTACGCAGACAAGCGCAAAGCTACAGCGCTGGATCGCCTTGACGAAGATTCTGGGCTCGACGGTGCGCGGGCAGATCAGGCATACGATCCGAAAGCAATCAGCACGATAGATGGGCTGACCTACAAAGTGCGGCGCGATGGTGCGGTGCACTACCGTAACGCTCAGGGTCAGGACCGGTTTATCGATCGCGGGCGAACAGTGCACCTCGCACCTGGTGCATCTATGGATAGAGACGCCGTGGCGCAAGCTCTTCGACTGGCAGTCGAGAAGTATGGCAATTCCTTCGAGCTAACCGGATCGCATGCCTTCCAACGTCTTGCCGTTGAAATCATGGCTGAATACAAAATGAGTGTGACGTTGAAGCAGCCGGAACAGGAGCTTCTGCGGCAGGCCGCATACGCGGAAATGCAGGCTAAGGCTTCTAAGAAGGCCGCAACGCCACGAAACAGCACATAGCAGTAGAATTGCCTAAGCCGATTCCGTATAGTACCCTTAATACAAAATTTGGGGGTCTATATGGATTCGCGCCGACTTTCACCTCTCCTTGGCCTATGCGCAGTGCTGCTGACTGGCTGCGCTTCAAGCCAGAAAACAAGCGATGCACAGACCGAGATTGATCGGCTGATTCTGGACTCTGCTCGCACCATCCAAGCTGCACAAGCAGACCTCTACCGGGCGGCAGCATTGAACAAGCCAGCGCAGCCAGCCGCGGCTCGTATCACTGATGAGCGGCAGCCTCTTACGTTCATCTGGAAAGGGGATGCGTACAACCTGGTGCAGGTACTCGCTAACGAGCGCGGTTATCGCTTCGTAGTGGAGGGCCTGAGATTGCCGCTACCTCTGAACATGGATGTCAAGGACCAGCCCTTCGCAGTAGTCCTTGATCAGATCCGCTCCCAGGTAGGCTATCGCGCAATTCTCACCGCCGGAGGCGGTGCCCTGACGCTTCGTTACAACCGCCCGCAGCCGTAACGGAGAAAGACATGAAGCGCCTCGCTTTCGCCATCTTCATGGCTCACCTCTCACTTCATGCCCAAGCCGCCGGCGGTAGCTTTGCTGATGACCCTCGCTTTACGCCCATGGGGCAGGTTCCGTCTCTTGAGTCTTTGATGAACCCGACTTCAGAGGCTGTAACCGGTGTTAGCAGTATCCGAGCTCAGCTCCTGTCGGAGGGGGGGCGCACAGTAGGTTTTCGTGGGGGGCTGACATCTCGTGCGCGTGAGCTTGTGGTTGGGCTGCAGCATCGTGCACGAGCACTGGATGTTCAGTATGAGTTCGCTTCCTTGATCAGTCAGGCAGGCGTGTTGCCGCCAGTCATCGTCGAGGCGCGCGATGTAGCAGCTTTTACACCTGACCAAATTCGAACTGCAGACCGCGTCTACAAGATTGAACGTCAGGAGCGCTTCGTCAGCGTTCCACCATCTTGGCGCGACTATCTTCTGGTCGGCCTGCCCCTCAATACTGACGTTGAGCTTCCGATTATGGAAGCTCGGCCGGTTGATAGCGCTGAAATGAAGGTTTGGCAGGAGGCTGTCCAGCAAGGCTGGAAGGAAGGCGAAGAGCAAGCCCAAGCCATCCTAGAAGCGAATTTCCACCGGCTGACTCGCGACTATGCCGGCATGCTGCTCTATTCCACGCTTGTTCAGCATGACCTTATCGGTCAGAGCACTATCACCGAAGCGCAGCAGACTGTAACCGGAACCCGCCAGGAGCTGACATTAGGTGATCGAGTGCGACGGATCATTGGTCGTGCCGAGTTTGAAACCGATGCGAGCAAATGGAAGCCAACAATCAAGATCGGAGAGATCCCCAAAAAGGTTGAGGTTGAAGTTAAGCCGGTTCCGGCTGCGGCCAAGCAGCTTGCACCGCAGCAAGCCAAGGCGATCGCTGCGCCTCCGGAAACGGCAATCAGCAAAGGAGAGGCTGAAAAGAAATCTCCCCTGCAACCAAAGCCAGCTGAAAACGCCACCGCTCCAGTAGCTGCAGCGCCTGTAAAGGCAACGAGCAGTGCGCGGCCTGCAGCCGCTCAGCCTGCCGCGGCTGCAAGGGCAAACACAGCAAAAACGGCAGTCACCGCGGCCTCACCGGCGCCAACCTCCGTAGTCAGCAAGCCAGTTCCTGTTGAAGCTGAACCACCGAAAATGACCAAGCCGCAGCCAGATAATAAAGCTGCTCCGTTGCCTATCTGGACTGCCCAGGCCGGTTCGACGTTGCGCGAAACGATCCAAGGGTGGGTCTCCAAAGCTGGGTGGAACGTTGATTGGCAAGCAGAAGGGTTGGACTACCCCATAAGAGCCCCTATCCGGATCGAGGGCACTTTTGAAGAAGCCATTCAAAAGATCTTTTCCTATTACCGCGCCGCAGAACGCCCGTTCCGTGTGACAGGTTCTCGCCAGCAAAAACTCTTGAAAGTAATGGAACTCACTCCACCGAGGAAGTCTGCATGAAAATCGAAAAACTGGGCAGGCTGACTGTCGCGCTCCTGCTGATCTCCATGACCGCTGGATGCGAAGTTATGCGCGTCCACCGCACTGTCGACCGAGTCGACAGCAAGGCTGAAGAGGCAAGCAAATACGCAGAAGTGCTGCGCGACCCAACGCTGCAAGGTCGCCCCAACGACTCGGTGAAATTCCAAGATGAGCCATTGGTTGACCTGAAACCGCTTGCTGCCGTGGGCGGCATTCCACCACACCTGGATTGCTCTATCACGTTCGATAAAGAAATGGACGTAATGGATTTCGCTCAGGTGGTCACTCGTGCGTGTTCGCTGCCAGTCCGAGTGACTCCGGACGTCATCGACGGAGGTGCGCGGCAGGCACAGGCGTCGGGAGTTGGCGGTCCAGCACCGGTTGGTAACGACATGGCGGGGCTTTTCCCAGGTGGTTCTGGCGTCCAGGCTGCGGGCATGTCCTCAACCAATGTGCCACGGAATACCCGCCTTCGAGATCTCAAGTATCAGGGACGGCTGACCGGCCTCTTGAACCAGGCAACCGCACAGCTCGGCCTGTCTTGGAAATACAACGCCAGGGATCGCTCGATCACGATCTTTTATCTCGACACTCGCACCTTCAACTTCTATGCATTCGCCTCTGCAACTGACATGCAGTCGGTCGTCCAGTCCGGTACCACATCCACCGCCGGTACCGGCACAGGCGGAAGTGGCACGGGCTCAAGCTCGGGTATCTCTGGTTACTCCGGAAGCAGCCAGTCCACGACGTTGAGCCTCAAAACCTCTATCGCAGACGACATCGAGCAGAACGTAAAGACCATGCTGAGCCCAGTAGGCCGGATGGCACTGTCTCGCTCTACCGGGATCATTACAGTTACCGACCGGCCAGAGGTGCTCGAACAAATCGGTGCGTACCTGGATGCTGAAAACACCAACATCACCAAGCAGGTACTGCTCAATGTAAAAGTGTACTCGGTGACGCTTACTGACAGAGATAGCGCGGGGATCGACTGGAACCTCGTCTACAAAGCTGCAAACGGGAACTGGGACTTCAATCTAGCCAACACTTTCCAAGATGCTGCCAACAACTCGGTAAGCGGACAGGTCGGTATTCTGGATGGCTCGTTCGCAGGCTCGACCGCCGTACTTAAGGCTCTTTCCGAGCAGGGCAGAGTATCGGTCGTAACTTCGCCATCTGTGACCACACTCAACCTGCAGCCAGTTCCTGTGCAAGTTGCACGGCAAACCGGCTATCTCGCGTCCATCCAGACTACTAACACCCCGGATGTTGGTTCTTCTACTTCGCTTACACCTGGAACAGTTACCAGTGGCTTCAATATGGATCTGCTTCCTTTGGTTATGCCAAATAATGAGTTGCTATTGCGTTATTCAATCAACATCAGTTCGCTAATTCGCTTGCGGGCTGAGTCCAGTGGTGAGAACCGCATCCAAGTGCCCGAGATTGATAACCGCATATTCAGTCAAAACGTACGCATGCGCTCCGGAGAAACGCTAGTTCTTTCCGGTTTCGATCAGACCTCTGAGCAAGGAACCAAAGCTGGCACCGGCAGTAGCTGGAATATGTTTCTCGGTGGCGGTGCCACCCGCGATACCACTCGCGATGTAATCGTCGTTCTGATCACACCGATCATCAAGAGCTAAAAATGGACGTATTCAGCGAAATTGCGCAAGACCCGGCGCCACGCAAAAGGCCCGCCGCAACAATCGTCTCCATCAATGGAAACAGGTTTGTCTCCGGGCTGTTATGGCAGGCCTTGACGCGTCCGCGCGGCTACATGAAAGAAGCCAAAGAAATTGGCAAACGAGAAGGTTTGGATATTGTCGCGATTCGCGATACCGCCGAAGTAAAGCAGGCCGGTTTTGTGAGCAAGGCCGACGGTGCTTATAAGGGGATGTATTCCCTTGCCGCTGCACTTGCAGGACAGCTCGGCGATACCTGGATCGGTGCCTTCAAACTGCCAGATGATCGTTATGCGATGGTTGCCGTCGACAGTGGTGCAATCATTCCTGGCGCAGACAAAATCGGCGATAAGGACGCTATTCAGAAGCAGCTACGGCGAATCTTCGCTAGGGGCACTACTGACTTCAAAGACAATATCTTTGCACCCGCCGAACTTGAGTTTGGCGGAATTGAGCGTGATATCGAGGATTTGCTCAAACCCTCTAATCTGAAAAAGGAATACACACTCAAGCCTCTAACTTTTGGCCTGACCAAAAAAGAATGGATCGGCGTTGGGATTGCAGCGGGCGTTCTAGCGTGCGCGATGTTCGGATTATGGCAATGGCAACTAGCAGTTGAGCGCGCTGAGCGTGAGGCTCGCATTCTAGCCGCTCAACTCGAGGCCAAGCGTTTGGAGGAGCTGAACGCGAAGACCAGGGCGGAACAGCAGGCGCCGGCTTTGAAACATCCATGGGCAACCATGATCGGGGTCGGGGACTTCGTTACATCGTGCAGTAAGGCATCCCATGAAAAGCCACTCGCCCTCGGCGGATGGGTTGCCATTTCAGCAAATTGCAAGCCGGATCTCTTCGCAATCAGTTACGCAAGGACTGGATCTTCCACTGTGAACCAGCTAATTGCGGCAGCACAGGGCCTGTTTGAATTTGCTCCAGCTTTCACCGAGGGTGGGGACAAGGCTTCTCTCAATGAGCCTATCGAGATGACCGTTGCCGGCGATGAAGAACTTCGTCCTCTTGATGACGCTCTGGCATCGTTTAACAGCCACCTGCAGCAAGTACAAATAAAGCCGGAACTCGTCGAGGTGCCTTACACGCCCCCGCCAGCTCCAGAGCCTCTTCCGGGGGCCGATCCGGCGGTCGAACCTCCGGCCCCACCTGTACCGGATTGGTTTGAATTTACTTTTTCGTTCGATACCGATATCCCGCCAGAGATCCTTGTTCAGGGCTTACCAGGTCGAGGTGTGCGAATCACCGAGATCGACATTACCCGTAATGACTTGGCGCAACTTACCTGGACCATAAAAGGAGCCATTTATGCAAAGAAATAAAGCTTATGCAGTTTTCATTATGCTGCTTTTCGCTTTTGGCCGGGGTGAAACAGTCTTGGCCGATGAATATGTTCCGACTTTCGGCGACCTTTCAGCTCTCCAGGCGCAAAAGATCTATTGGGAGCTAAAAGGGAGTCGAGATCAGAAGAAGGCCGAAGCAACAAAGTATGGGACAGATCCGGTAACAGGTGCTGCTCCAGTTTCTTCCGGAAATAGCGTCCCACAATTAAGAGGAGTGGTCGGCAGTGGCCAAAACCTTTATGGAACGTTTATGTACGACAACGGCAGCGTTGTCGAGGCACGGGCTGGCGAAATTCTTCCCGGCGGTTTTCGCGTTAACTCAGTGTCGCTCGGGAAAGCGCGCTTATTGAAGGACGGCAAATATATCGAGGTAATGCAGTCCACTGGCGGTCGCGAAGATTCTATTCAGCCGACACCTTCGCTGCCAGGTATGCCGGGCCTGATGTCGCCAACACCGATCCGCTAGGAGCATGTCATGAGCAATCTCAACGTAACCAGCGATCTGGCAACAGCCACACCTTCGCCGATCATTCCGCGGCTGATCCTTAGCGCGCCAGGGCAGCGGTGGGAGGCTGGCCCCGAGGTCATGAAAATGCTGTGCCTGACAGAAGACCTGGTGCTCTACGTCTCCGACTCGCACGCAAACAACATGCATGTGCTCTCGTACATTGATCGGCTGGAATACAACAACGTCGAATTCACAATTAAACGTGTTCGTGTTGAAGAAATAGAGAGGCTCTACCGTACTGCCCAAAACGCAAGCTCAGGCGCTGTTGCTGCGCGCTCAAGCCAGGGTACCAGCGACTTTCAGCGCCTGGTCATGCAGATCACAACCAAGGCTGCTGAATCTCAAGCAAGTGATGTGCACCTCATGCTTGAAGAAAATGCTTTGGAGATCAAATTCCGCATCCACGGTGATCTAGACCCGGCTGGCCAACTGCTGCGTAAGGAAGGTGAGGCTTTTCTAAGCACCATTTACCAGTCCATGTGCGAGGCGTCTGACGAAATCTTTAAGCCCCATGTCAGCCAGGACGCACGACTCAAGAAAGAGTATGTCCAGCAATGCGGCCTATTTGGTGCCCGTGTAGCGACCAGGCCAATGATGTCTGGCCCTCTGATGGTAATGCGCCTTCTCTATGATAACGGTCAACACCGGCAACTTGAGGAGCTCGGTTATCTTCCCGAGCAGTTGCTTCAGCTTCGCCGACTGATTCACCAGAAAAAAGGAATTGTCGTTGTTTCTGGTGTAACTGGATCGGGCAAATCAGTCACGTTGCAAGTTTTATTGCAGGAACTGCTTCAGCATTTCAAACGACGCATTCATCTGCTCACAGTTGAAGATCCGCCTGAATACAAAATCGACGGAGCCAACCAAACCGAGCTCGGAAATGATGATTGGGCAGCAGCTATTAAGAATGCTGTACGTTTGGATCCCGATGTCTTAATGGTTGGTGAAATGCGGGACTTCGAATCTGCCCAGGCAGGCTTCCGAGGGGCGCTGACTGGCCATGGGCTTTGGACAACCTTGCACACTGTTGATGCTATCTCAAGCGTTCAGCGCCTGCTTGATCTGGGTGTCGATCCAACGCTTGTGCTCGATCCCTCGTTGGTGAAAGGGTTCATCAACCAGTCGCTAACTCGCGTACTTTGTCCAAAGTGCAAAGTTCCATATCGGGATGGACGTCAAAATCTAACACCTGATCTGCAAGACCGAGTAGACCGGTTTTGTACACCGGACACCGTATTCTTAAAAGGCCCCGGCTGCACTCATTGCAAGGGGAAAGGTATCTCTGGACGCACAGTAATTGCAGAGGTGCTAATACCGAACATTGACTTCATGCGTGTTTTCAAGCAGAGCAAAGCGGAAGGAAAAGCGTACTGGGTACAGAAGATGGGCGGTATTACTAAGAACGCTCACGCCATTCGTCAACTGAACGCAGGCCTAATTGATCCTTTCATGGTTGAAGGTGATGTTGGCCCGCTGGACGAGGATTACATGACCATTGGCGAGACCAAGTAATGAACCTTAAAAGTCTTTGGACAACCTTTGACGAGTTTGTAACTCGTGCGCAGTTCGGTGCGGGGCAGCGTACCGAACTGTACCGTTCCATCGCATTGCTGCTGGACAACGGTGTTCGGTTGGATGACGCCTTGTATGAACTGTTCAATGTATTTAGCGATGACCAACAGCGTAAAGGTGAGCCCTTGGCGGTTGTTTGTATGGAGTGCTATCAGGCGCTCGCTAACGGCCAGAAATTGAGTCAAGCCTTAAAGCGTTGGGCTCCGCATCAAGAGGTTACGCTTCTCGCCGCCGGTGAGCAGTCAGGCGCGCTTTCACAAGCACTAAAAGATGCAATCAGAACTATTGCGTATAAGCAGCGGATTACCGCTGCCGTACTCAGTGCAACGCTGTATCCGGCGTTTCTGTATTCGATCGCAGGTGTCCTCCTTTGGGTTATCTCCACTCTTCTCGTACCCAAAATGGCCAAGCTCAGCGATCCTGATACATGGGAGGGCGTTGGTTATGCACTGAATATCATCGCTTGGTCGGCGTCCAACTTCGGAATCTATGCAGTTATCACTCTAGTAGCTCTTTTAACCGCGATATTTTACAGCCTGCCACGGCTGACGGGTGAGATTCGGATATGGCTTGATCGAGCGCCCATTTACACCACCTACAGGGTTCTTCACGGATCGACATTTCTCCTGAATGTTTCGGTAATGATCAGAGCTGGAATCCCGCTTCATGACACGTTACTTCTGTTAGGGAAAGGCGCCCAACCCTGGCTATACGAGCGGATCAGCGCAGCAATTTATGGCACCCGTCAGGGTGGCAACCTTGGCGTAGCACTGGATCGCGCTGGCCACCGCTTTCCCGATAAGCGCGCTGTTCAATTTCTCAAAATCCTCGCCTCCCGCGACGGATTCGAGGACGCGATCAACAACTACTCACAAGAGTGGCTTGAGCAGTGTATTCGGCAGGTTGAGAACAGTGCCAAGTTAAGCCTGATCATTAGTGCCGGCTTTATGGCTGGACTCATGGCCTTGGTAGTCCTCGGGACATTTGACATGCAAACCGCACTCGAACAATCCGTAAACGCAAGAACTTAACCACACGTAATACCTAGGAGTAATCTATGAAAAACAACCGTTCGTTCTCCCGCAAGCAAAACGGCGCAACCACGATGGAAGTGCTTTTCTATCTCATCGTTGCGGCTCTGGTTCTTTATGTGGTTGTGCAGATGGGTTTCAAACTCTTCGGCAAGCAAACCAATAACACCGAGCAAACCAACGTAGCCGAACTCATTATCAATACTCGCGCATTGAAGAGTTCCCAAGGCTATGGTGCTTCGGGAACAAACCTCGTGCCTCAATTGCTCGCAACTGACGGTATTCCAAACGGCCTGACAGTTGCGTCAAACGTGCCCTATAACGCCTGGAACGGTGCGGTCACGGTTGTATCGGCTGGTGTTGCTTTCACCATTACCTATCAGTCGGTACCACAAGATGCGTGTGTCGCCTTGGCCACCAAGGTAGCGAAAAACCAGGCGTTCACCACCCGCATCAACTCGGGAACCGCGCTCACCGGAGAGGTGACTGCAGCCACTGCGACCACGAGCTGCAGCGGTACCACCAACACCATCACATGGACCGTGAGCTCGTGAGTTTGATTGCCCAAGCGAATTTCGTAGATCTGTTTCTTGGCGAGACTTTCTGCGATGTCAAAGGGCTTCACGGGGCGGCGACGCCCCGTGTTCCAGCACCGGCGGCGTGGGAAGACGAAGTTGCTGAGTTACGTCAGCGCTGCCGCACTACCTATGCGCAACACGGAGAGCCAGAATTTTCAGTGACATTGGAAGACGTGATGCTTCGTGTCACTAAAGTCACTGATGTGAACCTGCAGGACGTCTTTTTTGTCCGCCGATCAAGCGCGCAGATCCGGAAGCTCGATGACCTCGGATTTCCTGACCACGTGCTGAATGCCTGGCGTAGCCACGAGCTGCGAGGTTTGGTTCTCGTCGCCGGCGAGATGGCCAACGGCAAAACGTCAACCGCAGCGGGAATGGTTGTAGACCGGATGCAGAGGCATGGTGGGCTTACGATCGCTATCGAAGATCCGCCGGAAACCAAGCTGAGTGGCGAACACGGCCCTGGCCGAGTAGTGCAGATCCAAGCCTCGAAAAAGACAGGTGGATACGCAGAGCACCTGTACCACGCAATGCGGACAGGCGCGGACTTGATTTTCCTGGGGGAGATTCGCGACCAGGCGACAGCATGCGAAGCGCTGACCGCCTCGATCAATGGACACCTGATACTGGCGACGCTCCATGCGGGTAACGTGGCTCAGGCGCTCGATCGCATTGTCACTCTGGCAGGAGCCGGTTTCGAGAACGCTAACGAGGTGCTGGCCACAGGTCTCGGAATGGTGATCTGGCAGTCGCTTCACCGCGATCACCGAGCCGACAAAGTATTCACCCGAATGACTGTTCAGCCACTGGTTCTTAATGGATCCGACGCGCCTGGGATTCGCGAAAAGATCCGCCAGGGTAAAACACAGAATGTGATGCAGGACGTCCTGCTTCAAATGAACTCAGCACAGTGGAACGACGACTAGAGTCTGGAGAACCGACCATGAAGATCTCTTCTTCTTCAAAGCAGCAACGCGGCTTGGCCCTGATGGAGGCGCTGTTCGTGCTGATACTCGCCGCCGTAGCGAGCTCTGTTGCGCTGCAGCAGTACGGGCGGTACTTGGACAACATCACGAATAAGCAGGCAGCAGAACACGCAACGATCGTTGCCGATGCAGCCGCCAAGTATCTGAAGGATAACTATGCGGCTGTTGTTGCGATCGCTGGCCCAACTTCGCCGGCGACAATAACTACCGCAATGTTGAAAACCACGAACTACCTGCCCTCTGGTTTTTCAGACAAAAACGCCTTTGGTCAAGACTATACGGTACGCGTGATCGAGCCACAGCCGAACCAGCTACAAGCATTGGTCGTCAGCACCGGTGGCCAAACGATACGAGAATTGGATGGCCGGCGAGTGGCTCAGTACATGGGCGCACGAGGCGGTTTCATTTCTAGCACCGACACAAGCATCGCGACAGGCAGCTTCGGCGGCTGGCAAGTTCCGCTCGCCTCCTTCGGTGTGGCTCCGGGTGCAGGGCATATCGCCACCGCTCTATTCCTTGAGGACGGCGCGTTGGTCAATGACTACCTCTACCGGAATGCGGTTCCTGGTAAGCCAGAGGTAAATCGCATGAACACCGCCATCAACATGAACGGGAACAATCTCAACAGCGCAGGGACAGTCTCCGCTGCCACGGTTACAGCAAGTGGAAACATCAGTGCAACCGGCGAGACGACAACTGGAGGGTGGTTTCGCACCACGGGAGATACTGGCTGGTACAACCAGAAGTGGAACGGTGGCTGGTACATGAATGACCCGACCTGGGTCAGATCCTACGGTGACAAAAACGTCTACTCAGGTGGGGAGATTCGCGGGGGCACGTTGCGGTCGGAGGGACGCACTGCTGTCGGCGAGTATTTGCAGCTCGGCGGAGTCGCAACAGAGGGCACCGCGTGTAGCCCTAACGGGCTTGTAGGCCGCACCGCTGCTGGCCTCACCTTATCTTGCCAATCCGGGGTGTGGTCTACAGGAGGAGGCATTGATGTCGGCGCTCGGACTCCTCTGAGCTTTAACGCCAATTACTGCCTCGGTACAAATGCCCTGGTATATGCCCAGATACGGGGCGACGTGCGCGATTCAATGGGCGTGGAGATCGTGGTCAACGGAGCAGTTGAGGTAGCTTCTAAAGCGGACACAGAGGGTTGGTATAGCTACCAATCAACCAGTACGATCCTTTCAGCAAGCGATTGCTTCATGATCAGATCGCTCGTCGCAACCAGCTCACAGCGCATCGCCTGGTTTAAACGGCTGTAAGTTCATTTTGCCAATCCGGGGTGTGGCGCAGCGGAGGTTCCGTTATAGGCGATCCTGACGCTGGTTGGTCTGAGCTCTCTAACGGAATGATTATGAACTGGGGAACCACCCCGGTATTAGGACGGGACGCGAGAGTTAACATCTACTTCGCTCGACCATGCAGAAACAGTTATCCAAGCGTATCCACATCAACAGCACGCGATACCACTGATTCAGCTTCGACAACACATGTCGTACCAGTTGTTGGTCTGAATTATTTCCAAGTTAGAATCTCTGGCGATAGCCAAGCAATACGTTGGACAGCGATGTGCAGTTAGGTTTGCCAATCCGGGGTGTGGTCAGCACCGAGTGCTGGAGGCTCTTGGGGAGGGTCGTACTTTTATAGCCCGGGACATGGGGGCTGCTATGTTGGAAAACCCCCTTACAGGCGCATGCAGTTGCCCCGTTGGCTTTTCAAGATATACGGCATTCAGTATTGCAGTTGGTGGCTGCTATCCATGTACCCTCTACCAATGCGCGAAGAATTGACAATTAAAAATAAAGGGGCCTTAGGCCCCTTTATTTTATCAGCAGTTTCCACGACCAATCGCGAACCAGAAGAACTGATGCTGGGCGCCTCCGTGCCGCACTGTTGTAAACCCATCTGATGTTACGTTTGGCAAGCTGTAATGTTGGTCGGCAGTACCAAGATGCTGTGTAGTTACTGAATAGACACCGGAGAAGCGCACATGAAAGCTGGTGGACGCTGTAGAAACAAATTCGTATCTGGCAGTGCCCCACTGCTCAAGTAATTTTGATGACTTACTGCAGCGCCATCCTTGGCTGCCCATAGAGTATGTGTACTCATTTCCTCCGAGTTCTCGCCACACCCCGGATTGGCAAACCTAACTGCACATCGCTGTCCAACGTATTGCTTGGCTATCGCCAGAGATTCTAACTTGGAAATAATTCAGACCAACAACTGGTACGACATGTGTTGTCGAAGCTGAATCAGTGGTATCGCGTGCTGTTGATGTGGATACGCTTGGATAACTGTTTCTGCATGGTCGAGCGAAGTAGATGTTAACTCTCGCGTCCCGTCCTAATACCGGGGTGGTTCCCCAGTTCATAATCATTCCGTTAGAGAGCTCAGACCAACCAGCGTCAGGATCGCCTATAACGGAACCTCCGCTGCGCCACACCCCGGATTGGCAATCAGGTGCATGATGAGACGTACCCAATCACCCGCCAGTAGTAGCCGTCAATTGCATAGTCATCGTTGACGACTAACATGCGGTTTGTAGACAGGTAATAGGCTGCCATATCTCCGCCTCTACGGCTTCCATCTGGCAGGTTTATCGCTGTGACTGAAGCGTTATAGACGGCAGTCATGACTCTGGGAAAGTATTCCCATCTGGTGCCGTCATTTCCCAATGCACCGCCACTTCCCCATTGCTCGATCTTGCCTGTTGACGGATCGCAACTCCAACCAGGATTGCCGAGGCTCGCGATGGCCCCTCCTCCTAGGGATCTCCACACCCCGGAA